>WLIM01000057.1 GCA_009702205.1 Actinomycetota bacterium
ATAACTTGAAAGGTAGCGTAAAAATGAAAGTTTTTAAACATGCAAGTGCAATTTGGAATGGCACAGTCCCTGCGGGAACTGGTTCGATGAAGCTTGGAAGAGCTGGAGAAGTTCTACCATTTTCACTTAAGTCCCGTGTTGAAGATGTCCCAATGACAAACCCAGAAGAACTTATTGGCGCAGCACATGCCGGTTGTTTCAGCATGGCACTCTCAAGTTTGATTGAAGAAGAAGGAAAGGTTCCTGGAACTGTAGAAACTTCAGCAAAGGTAACTTTAGAACAGAGAGATGATGGCTTTTGGATTAGCGAAATACATTTGATAACTCGTGGCTCGAATCAAGATCTAACAAATGATGAATTCGTGGCACTTGCAGATAAAGCTAAGAGCACCTGTCCAGTTTCAAAGTTGTATTCATCAGCATCTATAACTCTCGACGCAGCACTGGCCTAATAGCTCGAATTCACATGCGGGTAGGTGACGACCGTCAAAAATGTTGCCTACCTCTCAACACTTTTCCCACTTAGCCCTTGTAGTGCCATAAATAGCCGGTGATAAGGTGAACCAATGAGCCAAACCAGTGCAGGTGCCCGTTTTCGCAAAGCCCTTACTGAAGAATCTCCACTCCAAGTTATTGGAACAATCAATGCAAATCACGCACTGCTTGCTAAGCGTGCTGGCTTTAAAGCAATTTATTTATCAGGTGGCGGAGTCGCCGCAGGTTCACTTGGAATTCCAGATTTAGGAATTACTGGACTAGATGATGTTCTAGTTGATGTTCGCCGTATAACCGATGTTTGCGACACCCCACTTTTAGTAGATATTGATACTGGATTCGGTGCCTCAGCTTTTAATATTGCAAGATCAGTTCGCTCTATAAATAAAGCGGGAGCTGCTGCAATACATATTGAAGATCAAGTTGGCGCAAAACGTTGTGGCCACCGCCCAAATAAAGAACTTGTAAGCAAAGCTGAAATGGTTGATCGAATTAAAGCCGCTGTTGATGCCCGAGTCGATGATTCTTTTGTAATTATGGCCAGAACAGATGCGCTCGCAGTTGAAGGAATTGATTCAGCGCTAGATCGCGCCAATGCTTACATCGAGGCCGGTGCCGACGCCCTTTTCCCTGAAGCTATAACTGATCTTCCAACTTATAAAAAGTTTACAGATGTAATAAAAGTTCCAGTCCTTGCGAACATCACCGAATTTGGAATGACTCCATTATTTACAACTTCTGAATTAGCAAGTGTTGGCGTAGGAATAGTTCTTTACCCACTTTCAGCATTCCGCGCCATGAATAAAGCAGCAGAGAACGTTTACGAAACTATCCGCAGAGATGGCTCACAAAAAGCGGTCTTAGACAGTATGCAGACTCGCGAAGAGTTGTATCAACGAATAAATTATTATGAGTATGAAAATGCGCTGGATAAGTTACTAGGTAACGGAGACGACAAAAAATAATGAGCGATTCACCAAAGATTGAATTCAAACCGAAGAAGTCAGTTGCCCTCTCCGGCGTCCCAGCAGGATCTACCGCACTTTGCTCAGTGGGAAAGAGTGGAAATGATCTCCACTATCGTGGCTATGATATTTATGACCTGGCATCAAAATGTGAATTCGAAGAAGTTGCATTTCTTTTAATTCATGGAAAGTTACCTAATAAGAGCGAATTAACAGCTTATAAAGCGAAATTGAAATCATTACGTGGATTGCCAACCACAGTTAAGAAAGTTCTTGAAGCTCTACCAAAGACTGCACATCCAATGGATGTAATGCGTACCGGTGTTTCAGCTCTAGGTTGCGATTCGCCGGAATCACTTGTTCATACCCAAGACGAAGCTCGTGAAATCGCAGATCGTTTAGTTGCATCATTCGGTTCAATGCTTCTTTATTGGTATCACTTTGCGAATAGTGGCAAGCAGATAAATGTTGAAACTGACGATGATTCAGTAGGCGGACATTTCTTGCACATGTTGCATGGCACTGCGCCAAGTGATGAGTGGGTAAAGGCTATGCATATTTCGCTTATTCTTTATGCTGAGCACGAATTTAATGCTTCAACTTTTACTGGTCGCGTAATTGCTGGAACTGGTTCAGATATTTTCGCATCGATAACAGGCGCTATCGGCGCACTCCGCGGGCCAAAGCATGGTGGCGCAAACGAAGTGGCCCTTGAAATTCAAGAACGGTATTCAAACCCAGACGAAGCTGAGAAAGATATTCGCGATCGGGTTGAGAAGAAAGAAGTTGTTATTGGCTTTGGCCATCCAGTTTATACAATTTCAGATCCACGCAACAAAGTAATTAAAGCTGTTGCGCATGATCTAAGTAAAACAGCAGGCGACATGAAACTTTATGACATTGCAGAACGTATCGAATCAGTTATGTGGGATGCAAAGAAGATGTTCCCAAATCTAGATTGGTTCTCTGCTGTTGCCTACAAGATTATGGGAATCCCAACAGCATTCTTCACACCAATATTCGTAATCGCCCGCACAACTGGATGGTCAGCACATGTGATCGAACAACGAATCGACAACAAGATTATTCGCCCAAGTGCGGATTACACGGGCCCAGAAGATCTGGAATTCGTGCCAATAGAGAAAAGATAGGTTCATACGTGTCATCACATATCGCAAAAGTTAAACAAGAATTCGATAAAGAAATTATTGACATAGTTGATTATGTTGAAAATTTTGAAATTAAATCAGATGTTGCATATGAGACCGCATGGAACTGCTTGCTAGACACGCTCGGATGTGGACTTGAAGCTCTCGAATACGATGAATGTAAGAAACTCCTTGGTCCAATTGTTCCAGGAACAGTTGTAACAAATGGTGTTCGTGTACCGGGAACAAATTACGAATTAGATCCAGTTCAAGGCGCATTCAATATTGGCGCAATGATTCGCTGGTTGGATTTTAATGACACTTGGTTAGCAGCTGAATGGGGTCATCCATCAGATAACTTAGGTGGAATCCTTGCAACAGCAGATTGGCTATCTCGTGCAGCAGTTGCCGCAGGCAGACCACCATTGAAGATTCACGATGTTCTAACTGCAATGATCAAGGCACATGAGATTCAAGGTTGTATCGCTCTTGAGAATTCATTTAACAAGGTCGGTTTAGATCACGTTGTTCTTGTAAAGGTTGCATCAACTGCTGTTGTGGCAAAGATGTTGGGCCTAACTCGTGAGCAGACCCTCAATGCAGTTTCACTTGCTTGGGTTGATGGACAAGCACTTCGCACTTATCGCCATTTTCCAAATGCTGGTTCAAGAAAATCTTGGGCTGCCGGTGATGCCACATCACGTGCAGTTCGTCTCGCTTTAATCGCACAGACCGGTGAAATGGGTTATCCATCAGTATTAACTGCAAAAGTTTGGGGCTTCTATGACTCACTCTTCCGCGGCAACCCATTTAAATTCCAACGTGCATATGGTTCATATGTAATGGAGAACATTCTCTTTAAGATTTCTTTCCCAGCCGAATTCCACTCGCAAACTGCTGTTGAAGCAGCAATGACTATTCACGGTCAGATGAAAGCAGCAGGAAAGAGCGCTGGCGATATCGCAAGTGTAAAAATTAGAACTCACGAAGCCTGTATTCGAATTATTGATAAGAAAGGTCCGCTTGGAAATCCTGCAGACCGTGATCACTGCATTCAATACATGGTTGCAGTCCCACTTATATTTGGCCGCTTAACTGCTCGCGATTACGAGGATGACATAGCTGCTGATCCAGCTATTGATGCACTTCGTGAAAAGATCGTTTGCGTTGAAGATCCAGCATTTACTGTTGATTATCATGATCCAAGCAAGCGCTCGATTGCCAATGCTTTAACTGTTGAATTTAAGGATGGCAGTAAGTTTGATGAAGTTGTTGTCGAATATCCAATCGGTCATGCTCGCCGCAGAACTGATGGAATTCCACTTCTAATCGAAAAATTCAAAATCAACTTAGCTCGTATTTTCAGCGCTGACCAACAGAAAAAGATTCTTGAAGTCTCAATGGACTACAACAAGTTATCTCAGATGGCAGTCAATGAATACGTTGATCTATACGTAAATAAAGATTACAAAGCTAAATAACTAAAGTACTACCGCTTCTTTTTAACTTCCGCCTTGCCCGCAACGCTATGAAAATAGTTAAGGGCAGGGATGGCAAGTAGATCATGAACTTTAAAGAAGCTCTCCATCGCTGCGAAGCCAGCCCAGTTCTTTGGCAAATACTCCCGTGGCAGGCCCGGATCAAAATAGGGCACGTGGCGCCAGTTTGTTAAGACTTTTGTGTAATCAACGAAAGCTTCAAGCGGATCAGGCTTTGAAATCTTTTTAGTAAACCATTTCTTTAAAACTGGCCGAACCGTTGCGCTAAATGATTTATACATACTTCCAATTCCATCTAAATCCCACCATTGAGCAACTGCGCTCGGAGTTGTTTGGAATGCTAGATGGTGCGCCGAAAAGATACTCATATATTTTTCGATATTCAAAGATTTTGCGAGTGCAGTTACATCATTAGTTAATTGGCGTGGTGCAATCCAGAGGCCACCCGTCACTTGAGCAAATCCAACACGTATTAACCTAGATCGAAGTTGATAGCGAAGTGCACGATTTTTTTCAGGGATAGAAAATGCAACTAATACCCAACCCTCATCGCGTGGTGCTTCACGGCGTTCAAGAACACGGGTATCACCAAGTTCGAAAGTTTTCCTAGCCTCATTACTTAAGGCATATCCCTGAATTCCATTCTGGGATTTAGAAATTAAGATTCCACGACGTTTAAATCTTGAGAGTGCACTTCGGACTGATGCTTCATCAACATCGAGCTCGGCACAGAGTGAAACTATTGCGCCCGACGAAAGCCAACCGCCGAGAGATCGACTGTATGCGCCATAAATAGTGATGATTAAGGATTGTGGACGATTAGCGCGGTCAATTAAATCTTTTGCTTCTCCTGCAAATATGCTCGCCACGGCGGTAATGTTAGTGGGGTAATTTAGATAAAGAAATGATTTAGAGGGGTAAAAAATGGCCGGGGCAAGTATTGAAATCAAGCGATTTCTAGAGTGGGCAGAGACTGATGCTGCCGGACATCAACATTATTCAAGTGCGTTTCGTTGGGTCGAAGAGTGTGAAGCCGCGTTATATCGAAGTGTTGGCCTACCTTCTACGCTATTTGGCCAGATCCCAAGAGTGAAAGTGACAATGGAATATAAACGTCGAATCTTCTTTGGTGAAGAGATAACAACAAAACTTGAAGTAATCAGACTTGGAAATTCTTCGGCAGAGTTAGCATTCACCGCACATGTAGCTGGCGAGCTAGCAGCAATTGGAAATTATGTAATCGTTCATTCACCAAGCAAAGCTGTTGGCGCGCAGAGATGGCCTGATGCTTGGCGCGAAAAATTATTTACTGAGTAAATTCGCAACCATTAATCCGCTTCCACCACCAACGCCACCACCAGGCCAGGTGCCAGAACCACAGATATAAAGATTTTCAATTGGTGCGCGATGTCCAGTCCAACCAGGAAGTGGTCTAAGGAAGAAGAACTGGGCCGGATGATGACTTCCACCTAATGAGTCACCCTTAATTAAGTTAGCGTTGTATCTTTCAAGATCCGTAGGTGTTAATACTTTTCTGGAAAGAATTTTACTCTTCAAGCCAGGTGCATAACTTTCAATATTCTCTATAATGCGGTCGGCATATTCCTCACCAATTTGGTCCCAAGTGTTTCCAGTAATTTTTCCTGCGGTATCGCCAGTAATTTCAAGTGGTAATACTCGAACTTGAATCCAGAGAACATGTTTTCCGGCAGGCGCTCTTGATGGATCGCTGACAGTTGGTTGTCCGATAACTAAAGCTGGGGTTGTTGGAAGTTTTCCTGCAGCAGCAACGGTATAAGTCATCGCCATTTCATCTACATATGGTGCGATATGAACATAGTTAAATTCGCGGGCGCCAGCAGCTTTCCAATCAGGCAAGTCACTCAAAGCCAAGTGAATCATCATTGTTCCAAGGCCAGGACGGAAGTTTTTCACTTTAGAAATTTCTGGATTCTCTGCCAATGATTTTGGAAGTAGCGCTGGAATTAGCGCAGGATTAACGTTGGCAACAACTTTGTCGGCTTCATAAACTTTTCCGTCAGATGTGCGAACTCCAGTTGCCTTGCCATTTGTCATGAGAATTTCTGTAACTTTTGCATTTGTTATTAGGTTTCCACCATTTTCCTTAATAACACCAACAAGGGCCTTAATTAAGGTATCGGCGCCGCCTTTTCCTAAAACCATTCCAAACTCTTGGCCACCAATTGATTCTAAGAATGAAAATAGCGCGCCACCAGAAATATCAGGACCATAATCTAAATGCATGCCCCAAGTTGCGGCCAAGGCTTTAGTTTCTGGGTGTACAAAATGTTCATCAGTAAATGCTCGACTCGATTGCAACAACATTCGAATTAGATCAAATAATCCTTCGGTTCCAATCGCGCGCCAGGTTTTATATAAAGATTTTGCTGCAGCAAATGATGGAAGTTCAGTTCCCAAAATTGGAAATAGGTGTGGCGCGAGTGCGCCAAGCTTTGCTGTTAGCGCCTTCCAGGATTCAACATCCCCTGGTACCACTCGAGTTAGGGTTGCAATGTTTGCATCGCGGTCCATAACAATCCCAATTGATTTACCATCAGGAAATACTGAACAATAAGGTTTTGCAGATGGAACAAATTCGAGACCATTTCGAATTAAGTCATCTTTCAGGGCAGCCATAACTCCGCCACCAGCGAATAGGCTTAAGTTGGTCGCAAATAAATCATGTTTAAAGCCCGGCAATGTAATTTCTTCGGTTCGAACGGCACCACCAAAAGCATCGGCACTTTCAAGGACTGTTACCGATTTACCTTTCTTAGCAAGCAAGGCCGCAGCGCTTAATCCATTTATTCCAGAGCCGATAATCACGATTTTAGACATAAGCGATCTTCTCACGATTATTGACGGTCGGACAATACCCGCAATAGATTTCGGTCATGACTACAGAACAAAAATTTGATGC
>WLIM01000058.1 GCA_009702205.1 Actinomycetota bacterium
AGATCGCGCCGGAACCGGAATCATTTCCTCCAGATTGGGCCTACAAAGTCCAGCAATAGAAGTCTCATCCGGAATGGATATCTTTAAATTTGTCGAAGAACACCAGAAGAAAAATGGCCAACTAGATTATTTAATATTTGATGAGGCGCAATTTTATGAGAGTGATCAGATTGATCAACTTGCTCGTATTGTGGATATTTTAAAAGTTGATGTATTCGCTTTTGGAATTCTGAGCGACTTTCGAACTTCTCTTTTTCCTGGATCAATGCGTCTAGTTGAACTTGCAGATCGGGTAAATCCTCTTCAAGTAGAGGCACTTTGCTGGTGTGGAGTTCGCGCAACTCATAACGCTCGCATTGTTGGCGGGCGAATGACACGTGAAGGTGACCAACTCTTACCCGGCGATACCGCGCCAGATGCCGAAGTTTTATATGAAGTTCTCTGTCGCAAGCACCACATGGCGAATATGAGCTCTAAAGATCACGACAAGAGCGAGTAGATTTCTCACATGACTGATTTGTACTCTGATCCAATCGGAACTGCTGTTGCTGCGGCTGCAAAAATTGCTGAGCTAACTGGAAAAGAGAAACATGATGTAGCACTTGTCATGGGTTCGGGTTGGATGCCAGCCACTGACGCTCTCGGAAAAGCAACTCACGAATTTGCAGTAACTGACATTCCTGGATTCCCTGCCCCAACGGTTGTTGGTCATGGCGGCCTTATTAGGTCATATGAAATTGCTGGAGCGAATGGAACAATTAACGCATTGGTTTTTCTTGGAAGAACGCATCTTTATGAAGGCAAAGGCCTAGAACCAGTTGTTCATGGTGTTCGTACAGCAGTTAAAGCTGGCTGCAAAGTTGTCGTTTTAACAAATGCCTGCGGTGGAATTAATCGTGAGTATAAAGTTGGTCAACCGGTATTGATACGCGATCACATATCTATGACTGCAACGAGTCCACTCATCGGAGCAGATTTTGTTGATCTCACAGATTTATATAGCAAGCGCATTCGCGAATTAGTAAAGCATGAAGATGATTCTTTATCCGAAGGCGTTTATGTGCATTGGCGTGGACCGGCATATGAAACTCCAGCTGAAATAAATATGTTGCGAATTATGGGAGCGGATTTAGTTGGAATGTCTACTGTTCCAGAAGCTATTGCGGCTCATGCACTTGGCGCAGAAGTTCTCGGAATTTCTCTTGTGACTAATGCTGCTGCGGGAGTAACAGGCGAAAAATTGAGTCACACAGAGGTTATGGAGGCAGGGAAAGCGGCCGCAGGGCGAATGGGCGAATTGCTTGCGAAGGTATTAAAACAATTGTGATCAGCACGCAGCTTCGCTTAGAAGTTGAAGAATGGATTGCGAATGATCCAGACCCTAAAACTTCGCAACTCTTACGAAGTTGGCTCGAGAGTGAAAATTTAGATGAACTAACAAAATCTTTCAACGGATTTTTGGAGTTCGGAACAGCCGGGCTTCGTGGCCCTGTTAGACCTGGGCCTTCCGGCATGAATCGTGCAGTGGTTGGCAGAACGGCAGCAGGAATTGCGCAGTATTTAAAAGCACATGGGTTATCCAAAGTTGTAATCGGTCGAGATGCAAGACATGGGTCTAGCGAATTCCTAATTGAGAGTGCGCAAATTTTTTCTGGCGCTGGTTTAGAGGTTTACGTTCTTCCTAGGGAGCTTCCAACACCAGTTCTGGCCTTCGCCGTTAAAGAGCTGAAAATGGATTGCGGCGTAATGATTACAGCAAGTCATAATCCCGCTTCCGATAATGGTTACAAGGTTTACCTTGGCGGCAGCGTTGATGGCGTCAATTATTCAGGCAGTCAAATCATCTCTCCTGCGGATCGCCAAATTTTCGAGGAGATATCCCGAGTTCAATTGCCTAGCCCAAGAGGAAGTAATTGGAATACTGTAAGTGAAGAGTTGATAACGAAATATTTAGAAATTACTGCACGTTCATCAAAACAAGCAATTGAAACCAAGATTGTTTACACAGCAATGCACGGGGTTGGTACTAAAACTCTGCTAGCGCTCTTCGATAAAGCGAATTTTACTAAACCGATTCTGGTTACCGAACAAGCAGAGCCTGATCCAGATTTTCCAACTGTCTCTTTTCCAAACCCAGAGGAACCTGGTGCGATCGATTTAGCAATCAAACTAGCTATTAAAGAGAGTGCGGATCTAGTAATTGCGAATGATCCTGATGCAGATCGTTGTGCAATTGCAGCCAAAGACGGTGCTGGTGATTGGCGCATGCTTCGCGGCGATGAACTAGGAATTATTTTTGGCCACTATATTGCGAATTCTTCAGATGTGGCGAACAAAGTACTCGCCACTTCAATAGTTTCTTCGAGCGCTCTATCTAAAATTTCACAGTTATGCGGTGCCCAGTTTGTCGAAACACTTACTGGTTTTAAGTGGATATCGAAGATTGGAAACTTAGCTTTTGGTTATGAAGAGGCTATTGGTTACTGCGTAGATCCCAATGTTGTAAATGACAAGGATGGGATATCTGCAGCTTTGAAGATCGCTGAAATTTCTAGCGAACTTATTGCGAAAGGTTCGAATATTTTTGAATATTTGCATCAAATCTGGGCTCAAATCGGATATCACCGCACCGAACAGCTTTCAATTCGAGTAGAAAATCTTTCTACTATTGCAACTATTTTAGAAAACCTAAAGGCTAATCCCCCTGCGAAATTAGCAAACTTTGAAGTGACATCTTTTGAAGATCTTGAGCAGAGTAATCTTCCTACAGTTGGATTTAGAATTTGGGCAGGTGCAAACGTGCGAATTATTATCAGGCCAAGTGGAACGGAACCAAAGCTAAAGAGTTATATAGAAGTAGTTGGAGATAGAGATTTCGCAGATAAATCAGTAAAGGAAATAGCTCTAGCTCTAAACTCCCTATTCGCTAGCTATAGCTAAATAACCCGGTTTAACAATCTCTTCGATAATCGCTAGGCGTTCTTCGAAGGGTATGAATGAACTCTTCAGGGCATTGATTGTTACGCGTTGCAGATCTGCAAAATTCCAATTAAATGCCTTAACAACCTCAACCATTTCATTTGACATCGAAGTCCGGCTCATCAAACGATTGTCGGTATTAATAGTTACGCGGAATCGGAGTTTTGCCAGTGCACCGATTGGATGAGTCGCAATCGTTTTAGCAGCGCCAGTTTGTAAATTTGAAGTCGGACATAGTTCTAGTGGAATTCTGCGATCGCGGACATAAGCAGATAGTCGTCCCAGAACGGGTTTTGCGCCAGAAAAATCTATATCTTCAATTATTCGCACACCGTGACCAAGTCGCTCTGCTCCACACATCTGAATTGCTTGCCAGATTGACGGTAAGCCATAAGCCTCGCCCGCATGAATCGTGAAATGCGCATCTTCCTGTCGCAAGTAATTAAAAGTATCTAACTGATTAGTTGGCGGGAATCCATCTTCAGGTCCAGCGATATCAAAACCAACAACTCCGAGATCTCGATATTTAATAACTTTTTCTGCAACTTCTTGCGCGTGTGGATTTTGCCGAAGTGCGCAAAGAAGTGATTCGACTCGAATATTAAACCCCTCTGCTTTTGCCGCCACTTCACCTTGGCGATAGCCAGCGATAGTTGCCTCGATTACTTGATCAAGAGTTAAACCTTTGCGGGTGAAAAGTTCTGGAGCGCCGCGAACTTCTGCATAAACAACGCCATCTCTGGCCAAATCAATTGCACACTCTTTGGCAACTCGAGTAATTGCTTCACTCGTCTGCATAACAGCAATTGTGTGTTCAAAAGTTTCGATGTATCGAACAAGGGATCCAGAGTTACAAGCTTCATAAAACCAATCAGCAAGCGCTGATGGATCATTCGCTGGAAGGGCGTACCCAATTTCTTTAGCTAATTCGATAATTGTTTCGGGACGTAACCCACCATCAAGATGGTCATGAATTACTGCTTTCGGTAAACGCTTTATCTGCTCTGACGTTGGAATTGATGTAAGCGACATTTCAGCCCTCAATTCTTTCAACAATAAGCGGTAGGCGCGGTGCTATCGATCCATCTTTACTAATACTCACAGAATTTGCCAATGCATCTTGGGCACGTGCAAATCTGGCTGGTTCATCGGCATGAAGGGTGAATATTGCATCACCTTTCTTTAGTTGAGCGCCAGGCTTTGCATGAATTTCAATCCCTGCACCAAAACTTACCTTCTCGCCCTGTTTAGAACGGCCAGCACCTAAACGCCAAGCCGCGATACCTACACTCATTGCATCCATTGAGGAGAGCGTGCCATCTGATTCTGCAGAAATTACCATTTTTTCTTTTGCGACCGGAAGCACAGCATCAACATCGCCTCCTTGCGCACTAATCATTTGTCGCCAACTATCCATTGCGGCACCATTGGCAAGCGCATCTGCCGGATCCATTAGCGGTTTAATTCCAGCCGCATCTAACATTTCACGTGCGAGAACCAATGTTAATTCGACAACATCACTCGGTCCGCCACCAGCTAAGACTTCAATAGATTCGCGAACTTCCAGGGCATTACCAGCAGTTAAACCAAGTGGAACATCCATTGCTGTTACAAGTGCGCGCATTTTTACACCAGCTTGTTTTCCAAGATCAACCATTACCCGTGCGAGCTCGCCAGCTTTTTTAGGATCGGACATAAATGCTCCGGAACCTGTTTTAACATCGAGAACAAGTGCGCTAGTTCCTTCTGCAATCTTCTTACTCATGATGCTAGATGCAATTAGCGGTATTGCTTGAACCGTTCCTGTCACATCTCGCAGCGCATAAAGCTTTTTATCTGCCGGAGCTAATCCTGCGCCTGCTGCGCAGATGACAGCGCCACATTTTGAAATTACATCAAGCATTTCGCTATTAGAAAGCGATGCTCGCCAACCAGGAATTGATTCTAATTTATCTAGCGTTCCGCCAGTGTGGCCCAAACCGCGGCCGGATAATTGAGGAACTGCCCCACCACAAGCTGCAACTAAAGGTGCAAGTGGCAAAGTTATTTTGTCGCCAACTCCACCAGTTGAGTGTTTATCAACTGTTTTGCGATCAAGTGCCGACCATTCCATTCGCTCGCCGCTATTGATCATTGCATTTGTCCATCGCGATATCTCACGGGAGTTCATGCCATTTAAAAGTATCGCCATAAGGAGTGCCGACATTTGTTCATCTGCCACTTGACCTTTTGTGTATGCGTCAATTACCCAATCAATTTGTGGATCTGAAAGCTCTTTTTTATCTCGCTTGGCGCCGATTATTTCGACGGCATCAAATATTTCACTCATTTAGGAAGATCATCTGGACCAAATGCCCACGGTAGAAGTGTTGACATCGGAGCTGGTCCATCTGGAGTCATGAAAAGTAAATCATTTCCACCATGCTCGAAAAGTAATTGGCGACAACGACCGCAAGGTGAGAGGAAATTGCCCTTGGCGTCAACGCAAACTGCAGCGATCAATCGCCCGCCACCACTTGCAACTAAATTTGAGACCAGACCGCATTCTGCGCAAAGCCCAAGGCCGTAGCTAGCATTTTCAACATTACAGCCCGAAACAATTCGCCCATCATTTACAAGAGCTGCAACGCCTACTGGAAATTTTGAATATGGCGCATAAGCTTTCTTCATAATTTCTTTAGCGTGATCGTGTAGTAGTTCCCAATTAATTTCCAAAATTAATGCGCTCCCCCACGTAGATATGGCACACCGTCAGCAGCCGGAGCTCTCACTCTTCCAACTAAACCAGTCACGGCAATAATGGTTGCAATGTAAGGAACCATTAACATGAACTCAGATGGAATAGACACACCAATAATAGTAAGTGTGCTCTGAAGATTATCTGCGAATCCAAACAATAGAGCGGCAAATACTGCGCCGATTGGACTCCACTTTCCAAAGATCAACGCAGCTAGAGCAATAAAACCAGCACCCGCCGTCATCTCTTTACCAAACGCGCCAACAGAACCAACTGTGTAATAAGCCCCACCGACACCTGCGATTAAGCCAGCAATAATTACATTCTTAAATCTAAGTCTATTTACATCAATTCCAACTGTGTCTGCTGCAGTTGGGTGCTCGCCAATTGCACGAGTGCGAAGACCCCACTTAGTTTTGAAAAGCGCAAAGGTAATTGTTGCGACTATGGCGAACATCAAATACACAACTATGGACTGACTAAAGAAGATTGGCCCGATTACCGGAATTTTTGCAAGTATCGGAAGTTCGATATGCCCAAAGGTCGGTGCAGTGTTCCAAGTTGATTGATATGGAACCAACAATTTCTTGTAAAGGAAATCGGTCAATCCGATCACCAATACATTCAAGACGAATCCAAGAATTACCTGATCTACCGAGAACTTAATGGCAAAAGTTGCTAGCAGGAATGAAATGGCCGCGCCAGCAATTGGCGCTGCTATCAATCCCCAAATTGTCTTGTGGGTAAGGCTCGCAACTACGCCAGATACAAATGCACTTGCTAAAAGTTGACCTTCAATAGCGATATTTATAACTCCAGAACGTTCACAAATTAAACCTGACATTGAACCAAAGATAAGTGGTACCGCTAAAAGCAGCGCTCCTTGTAGAAGACCAGTAAAAGGAATGAATTTTCCAGAAGCAACCCAAGTAATAAATGACATCAGTATTCCAAAAGTTGAAATTGCAGCAGGAATGACAATTTTGCTCCCAGTGCGGAAGGCAAGTACCGCTACGGCAGATGCGAGAACGGCGATAACCGAGAATATTTTCGCTCCTGTGGCAGATGCAATAACCCATTCTTTGATTAAGACCCACTCGTTATTCAAAACAAAACCGAATGTTGTCTTATCTTTTCCGGGTGATATAAATCCAAAAAATAG
>WLIM01000059.1 GCA_009702205.1 Actinomycetota bacterium
CTGACCTGGTCTTCACCCGGAGCACCCCACCGTGGTGGAGGGTTGCCGTCCAGTAAGCCGGGGCTAAAACCTGGAACTCGTGACCTTGGCGAAATTGTAAATAACTAGTTGGGCGATGTCTAATTGCTAATAATTTGCAGCAAGGGTTAAGAACTCGGCAAGCGCCTTGGAATATTCATCGAATCTCGCACCCGGATTTAAATTCTGATCCACCAGTAGATCAGCTCGATTTTCCAACATGATTGAAGAGACGCCAGGCTCCTTCTGGTAGAAGGCCAGTGGCACATAAGTTCCGGCATAAGGCTGATTTAGAACGCTCTCGCCAAACCTCGCGAATTGGTCCTTGGCGAGTTCAACCAAAGGCGCTGGCGTATGGAAGCTATCGGTGCCAATACAAACAGGTGGCCGAGCTTGGCCGTGATTAACCGCATTTAGGTGTTGCTCATTTCGGTAAGAATGAAAATCGATTATTAAAACTTTGCCATGTTCCTGCAATTTTGAAGAGACTAATTCGGTTAGCGCTTTAGCATATGGATCAAAGTAGTTTTCGATAAGAGGCGCGGGATCAAAATTAGCTTCGCGTAATTGCCCGCCTTTGGAAGTCTTCAAATAAACCGCGCCCATTCCAACCTGATTCATAATCTCGCGCTCATCTGGAAAGCGCTCTGGATCTATTACTAGTCTGGAAAATTTATTTATGAAGAGTGTTGGCGGCGCACTTAGATTCGCTGTCGCATGTAGGACCATTTCAGTAGTCAGCGAATCTGTCATTTCATCTAATTCATTGGCAAGATCGCTATCGCTCAACAAAATATCTCGGCGCATTTCATCAGGTATATATCTGGCCGAATGCGGAACGTGAACAATTACATGTGAAGTTGGATCGCCCGCAATTACTTCAAAGTTAATTGCCACTAAAGGCGTCCAGCCTCGTGGACCCGCTTCAAGAATTCTTTTGTTTCAGCTTGAGCTGGGGCCTCAAGAATCTGGGCTGGGCTTCCCCATTCCAAAATCTTTCCATGGTGCAAGAAGCAAACTTCATCGGCGACTTGCTTGGCAAAGCCCATTTCATGAGTCGCCAACACCATCGTCATTCCCTCAATTTTTAAATCTCTTACAGTTGATAAAACTTCATTCACTAAAACGGGATCTAGCGCAGAGGTAATTTCATCCAATAACAAAAGTCGCGGCGCCACAGCGATTGATCTAATGATTGCCACGCGTTGCTGCTGGCCGCCACTTAGGCGATCTGGGTAATTCTCGGCCTTGTCGTGCAATCCAAATCGATCCAATAATTTGTATGCGTTCTCACGCGCCGCTTCCTTAGAAATTCCCTGCACTTTCATAGGAGCCAAAGTGATGTTATCTATTACTTTCATGTGCGGAAATAGGTTGAAGGATTGAAAGACAATTCCTAGCTTGCGCCGGACCTTGTCCACATCAGCATCTACCGCGGTTATATCTTCACCATCTAAAACAATTGAGCCATCATCGATTTGATCCAACAAATTTATGCAGCGAAGCAGAGTTGATTTTCCGGAGCCAGATGAACCAATAAATACGGTGGCAGTGTGAACCGGAACGCTAAAAGAGATATCTTCAAGGACAACTTCAGAGCCATATGACTTACGAAGTTGTTTAACTTCCAGAACTGGTTGGCTCATGCCACACCTGTCGCATTCTGGCGTTCGATAGATCTGCGAAGTGTGCGATCGGTGAACCGAGTAAGCGGAATAGTTACAAGGAGAAAGATAATTGCCGCCATTACATAAGGCGTGTAATTAAAGCTTCGACTACTGGCAATTTGGGCTGCGCGAACGGCATCTGTTACGCCAAGGATTGAAACCAGGCCAGTGTCTTTAATTAGCGCTACTAAGTCATTTAATAGTGGAGGTGTGACTCTTCGGAAAGCTTGTGGCAGAACCACATAACGCAGACTTTGAAAATGGCTTAAGCCTAGAGATCTTGCAGCTGCACGCTGGCTTGGATGTATTGTCAGAATTCCGCTTCTGATAACTTCTGCAACGTATGCAGTATAAGTAATTATCACTGCGATGGTTCCAAGAATTAAGACGTTATTAGTTAAGCCTTGAATTCGAAGCGCTGGAATTCCAAAGCCGACCAGAAGGATTACCAACAACATCGGGATTCCGCGGAAAATATCTACATACAACGTGGCCAAAATTCTAAATGGTGCTAGCGCCGGTGATCTGGAAGTTCTAACCAGAGCGATACTTAGTCCAAGAATTGCTACGCAAGTTGATGCAATCAAAGTAAGTGTTACGTTCGTTCCAAAACCGAGAATTATTTTTGGTAAAACTTCAACGCCATAGGCCCAAGCAAAGAATGTGTCAGATAATGATTTCCAGCCCGGTGATGTGACTGCAATTAGAGCAAGTCCCCCAATTACAACAATGCTTGAGACGACTGCGATTATTGAATTACGGATATTTCTAGATTTGCGGGCGGCTCGTCTTGCTATCTCAAGTTGGCTTGGAACCCACTCCCCGCCAAAGTCATAGGGCGCCGCACCTGAATCAGATTCAGATGGGCGCCCCATGTCATTACTCATATTAGGTTGGAGATTACTTTAAGAACGGCGCTCCTGCAGCAGAAGTCAGCCACTTATTAGTGATCTTTTCCAATTCACCGCTCTTGCGAACTGCCTCTAGCGCGTTTGTTACGCACTTTGTAATTGGGCTGTCCTTTGCAAGTAGAAGTCCGGCGCCTTCATCAGCTGAACTTGAATTCTCAAGTTGGCCAACAATGATTCCATCTTTTACTTCTGCAGCAGATAGGTAGAAAGCTGTTGGTAGATCAACTACAAAGCCATCAATCTGACCATTCTTAAGAGCAGCAACGCCAGCAGCATTGTCATTGAAAACTTGAGCCTTTAGGCCAAGAACATTTTCAACTGCATCTAGCGAAGTTGTTCCTACAGCGGCGCCAATCTTTGGGTTTGCTGCCTTGATGTCTGCGATTGATTTAGCGCCAGCAATCTTGCTTCCCTTGAAAGAGACGATAGATTGGTTTGACTTGTAGTAAGAAGATGAGAAGTCAACAACTTTGGCACGTTCTGCAGTGATTGAATATTGCTGAATGTTGAAGTCGAAGGTCTTTGGTCCCGGTGCGATTGCGCCATCAAATGTGGTGCGCACCCACTTTACATTTTCGTTCTTGTATCCAAGTTCCTTCGCAACCGCATAAGCAACTGCGGATTCAAATCCTTCGCCTGATTCTGGCTTATCGTTTAGAACCCATGGTGAATATGCAGGTTCGCCAGTTGCGATTGTTAGAACCTTTGGCGTAACTGTTGAGAGTGCGCCAGCCTTGCAATCAGCAGAAGCTGAAGCAGATTTGCTATCGCCTGAAGAGCCACAGCTTGTTAGCAGCAGAGCTGCAATTGCTAGCGGCGTAATTAACTTAAGTTTTTTCATTCTTTTCGCCCTTCACTTCCCTGATAAATAAATCATTGGGATTCCCCGAATTCGGGAATTCTAAAGAGGGCAGCTATTTAATGTCTAGTTGCTAACAGGTTGCAGATGAATTAGTTGTGCTCGCGCCAGGCTGAAGTAATAGGCAACCGGCGATCTTTGCCAAATGCGCGCTTAGAAATCTTGGTACCTGGTGGATATTGGCGACGTTTGTATTCGGCAGCATCGACCATTCGAATAACTTTAGTTGCAAGTTCTAAATCAAATCCCGCAGAAAGCACACCAGCTAGACCTAAATCTTGATCGATATAAATATGGAGAATTTGATCAAGTATTAAATATTCTGGCAACGAATCAGTGTCTTTCTGGCCAGGTCGAAGTTCGGCGCTTGGTTCTTTTGAAATTGAATTAACTGGAATTGGTGGCGTGTGGCCATTCTTAATTGCTTGGTCATTTCGCCACTTTGATAAGGCCCAAACCTCTGATTTAAATAGATCCTTGATTGGCGCATATCCCCCGACGGCATCGCCATAAAGCGTTGAATATCCAACTGCTAATTCAGATTTATTTCCGGTCGCTAAAACTAAATGTCCTTCTTGATTTGAAAGCCCCATCAGGGTTGTTCCACGAACACGTGCTTGGACGTTCTCTTCTGCCAATCCAGTAAGTCCAAGTTGAGATAGAAATGTAGAGACCATTGGTTCGATTTCAATAACCCGATAATTAAGGCCAATGTTTTTAGCGAGTTCGGCAGCATCGGTTAACGAATGGTCAGATGAATACCGACTTGGCAGACCGACTCCGAAAACTCGATCGGCTCCAATTGCATCAGAGGCAATTGCTGCTACTAGGGCTGAATCAATGCCCCCTGAAAGTCCAAGAATTACTGATTTAAATTTATTCTTTTCGACATAGTCACGAAGTCCAATAACCAGGGCCTGCCAGGCTTGCGCCAAATCGCTCATCGGATGGGCAATTCCATGAGTAATTTTTTCATAAGGAGCTAACGGGGTATCTGTGATGACCACGTCCGGGGTTGATGTTCGAAGTCGCAAATCTAAATCAACAACCATTAGGCCATCGAAGAATTGTGGTGCTCTAGCAACGATGTCGCCACCAGCAGTTGCGACGATGCTGTCACCGTCAAAGACCAAATCATCTTGGGCGCCTGTCATATTTACATATGCCAGTGGAGCGCCAATATCTTTTGCGCGCTTTCTAACTAACAATTGTCGAACATCTTCTTTGGCTCGTTCGAACGGACTGCCATTTGGTACTAGGACTAAACCTGGTGTCCTTGCTTTTAATTCTGCAACTGGACCATCATCAACCCAGATGTCCTCGCAGATTGCAATCCCAATATCAACGCCATGAAAGCGAACAACTAAAGATCTATCCCCTGCTACGAAATTTCGGAATTCATCAAAGACGCCATAATTTGGTAGATGATGTTTTACATAAGTTGCCACGATTTCGCCGCGATAAACCAGAGCTACCGCATTCTGTGGTTTCTGTTCAGCGCTTCCATCTAAGTATCCGATCACTGTCAGAATTTCACCGAAGCCTTGACCCTCTAGGCGATCGGCAACTTCTAAAACTGCAGCTTTGCTTGCACTTCGAAATGTTTGGCGAAGCGCCAAATCTTCTACTGGATATCCGGTCATAACCATCTCCGGAAAGAGCAGAACATGTGCACCAGCAGCACTTGCCTTGGCTGCGTATTCGCAAATTAATTCGCTATTGCCAGTTAAATCACCGAGTGTTGGGTTGATTTGGGCAAGGGCAATACGGAGTTGGCCAATTGCAAGACCGCCGTTATTTCCCATGTGGCTAGCCTACCTGCACAACTATTGGTTACACTTTGCCTTAGTTCAAATAGCGACCAGGGACCGAAAGCCGGCTTTGAGTTCGCTAACTTTGAATCCAGGAGCCTTGCATGTCTCTTAATAATCGAATTTCCATTTCGGATCTTGCTGCCTATAAAAAGCGTGGCGAAAAATGGGCAATGCTCACCTCTTACGAGCAGATGACTGCTGAGATTTTTGATGAAGCCGGAATCCCCGTCCTCTTGGTTGGCGATTCTGCAGGTAACAATTTCCTTGGTGAAGCAAACACAATCCCAGTGACAGTCGATGAACTAATCCCCTTAACTCGAGCCGTTGTGAATTCAACTTCGCGCGCAATGGTCGTAGCCGACTTTCCATTTGGGTCTTATGAAAGTGGTCCCGATGCGGCCCTTGCTACAGGCATCAGATTTTTCAAAGAGGCTAGAGCTCATGCCATTAAATTAGAAGGTGGCGCACGTGTAGTCCCCCAAATAAAAAGACTTATTGAATCTGGAATCCCAGTAATGGGACACCTTGGTCTGACCCCACAATCTGTTCATGCTCTTGGTGGATTTAAAGTTCAAGGCCGGGGCGAAGATGCAGCTCGAATAATTGAAGATGCCAAAGCTCTAGAGGCTGCCGGAGTATTTGCTCTAGTTCTAGAACTTGTTCCCGAAGAATTGGCAGAACAAATCACTAAGGAACTTTCAATCCCTGTGATTGGGATAGGTGCCGGGGCAAAATGTGATGCCCAAGTCTTGGTCTGGACTGACTTAATGGGAATTACCAAGAGCGCACCAAAATTGGCAAAGGCCTACCGAAATCTTCGCCTTGAAATGCTAAATGCCGCCAAAGAATATGCAAGTGATGTTTCTTCTGGGCAATTCCCTGGGCCAGAGCAAACTTTTCACTAATTATTAACTAGATTATCGCCGTGCTAAAAAAGATTGCGGTCGATATCTCCCCGCTCCGCAACTACCCTGATTTTCGGCGACTCTGGTCGTCGGGTCTAATCAGCTATTTCGGTTCGATGATTACTTATGTCGCTCTGCCCTTTCAAATCAAAGAGCTAACCAACTCCTATATTGCAGTAGGACTCATGGGCGCCGTCGAATTGATCCCACTAATCATCTTTGGCCTTTATGGCGGAGTCTTGGCCGACCGAGTTGATCGCCGAAAGATGATTCTTATAACCGAGTTTGCTCTGATGATCATGACCTTCTCGCTCTTTATAAATACTCAACTCGCAAAGCCCAGTTTGATTTGGATTTATATCGTGGCCGGTTCATTCGCTGCCCTAGATGGTCTCCAACGACCTAGCGCCGATGCAATTTTGCCAAGGTTAGTTGGACACGATGATCTGCCATCGGCAAGTGCGCTGATGTCTCTGCGTTGGCAGACCGGAGTTATTACTGGACCTGCACTTGCCGGGATCTTGCTGGCGACAACTGGAATCGGAACCGCATATTTAGTTGATGTTATAACTTTTGCGGTCTCGCTTTTATTTATTGCCCGAGTTAAATCGGTGAAGCCAACAAATACTGAATCTGCTCCGACATTAAGTGCGATGGTTGAAGGAATTAAATATGCGACCTCACGCA
>WLIM01000006.1 GCA_009702205.1 Actinomycetota bacterium
ACATTCTTATAAGTTGCGGCTTTAGCCATATCTTTTGAATGTCCACGCCAATGCATAACCACATATTGAATTGCTGAATTACTTGCAACTACCGATGCCATTTTTGAATCTGCTAAGCCACCGCTTACATCGTTAATTATTGTTGCTCCGGCGCCAATTGCAGCCTGGGCAATATTCGCGCGTGTTGTATCAACACTAATTGTGACGCCTAATTCTGCGAGCTCGGTAATTACCGGGATAACTCGATCGCGTTCGGTCTCTTCACTAACTCGATCAGCTCCAGGCCGAGTTGATTCACCGCCAACATCAATAATGTCTACACCTTGCGAGATCATTGTTTTTGCGTGGTTGATTGCGGATTCAAAATCAAAGTGTCGCCCGCCGTCAGCAAAAGAATCAGGGGTTACATTCAAGATTCCCATTACAAGAGTTCGTTGCTGTGACATGTTATCGACTGTTAGAAGTTATCAAACTCATTGCTTCTGCCCTAGTTGCTGGATCTCGCAACTGTCCGCGCACCGCACTTGTTATTGTCTTTGCTTCAGATTTTCTAACTCCGCGCATCGACATGCACAAATGTTCGCAATCAATTACAACAATTACTCCAGCTGGATTTAAAACTTCAACCATTGCATCTGCAATTTGTGAGGTTAGACGTTCTTGTACTTGAGGACGTCTGGCATACATATCTACAAGTCTTGCTAACTTAGAAAGTCCAGTTATCTGGCCACGTTCTCCTGGGATATAGCCAATATGTGCGACCCCATGAAACGGGGTTAGATGATGTTCGCAGTGAGAGAAAACTTCGATGTCCCGAACAATCACTAATTCACGATGACCAATATCGAAAGTTGTTGAAAGAACTTCTTCTGGCTTCTGCCAGAGACCAGCAAAATTTTCACGCAACGCCCGTGCTACGCGTGCTGGTGTATCTCTTAAACCTTCACGCGTTGGATCTTCACCAATAGCAAGAAGTAATTCGGTTACAGCCTTTTCTGCACGTTCATGATCAAACTCGCGTTTGGCACCGCCATCATGAGGTCCCATAGAAACTGGAGTTATCTCATTCACTTGGCGGAGTTACTTTCTTCTTGACCTTGCGCACAACTTTCTCTTCCTCTTCAACTACTGGAGGTTGTGGCTTAGCTGGTGAAAGCGCTACAGGTGGTTGGTTACTTGGCTTTCGTGAATCTGAACCCGTCCATGCTGGGCGCCTAGAAACCAATCTAACTTTCTTAAAAATTAATTCGATTTCATCTTTAAGCAACGTCTCTTTTTCAAGTAAGACTTCGACTAAATCATCAAGTATCTCTCGATTGGCAACCAAAATTTCATAAGCTTCTTGATGAGCATTCTCAATCAGCGCACGAATTTCGCGATCTACAATTCCTGCTACTTCTTCAGAATAATCTCGTTGATGTCCATAATTGCGACCAAGGAATGGTTCACCTTCGCTTACGCCAAGTTTGATTGCGCCAATTCGTTCTGTCATTCCATATTGCGTAACCATGGCACGTGCAAGGTTTGTTGCTTTTTCAATATCGTTTGAGGCTCCAGTAGTTGGATCATGAAAAATTAGCTCTTCAGCTGCGCGACCACCAAGTGAGTAAGCAAGTTGATCTAGCATCTGGTTTCGAGTTGTGGCGTAACGATCTTCATCCGGCAAGATCATTGTGTAACCCAAGGCGCGACCGCGCGGCATGATTGTTATTTTATGAACTGGATCAGTATGCGGAAGCGCATGCGCGACAAGGGCGTGACCACCTTCGTGATACGCGGTAATTCTTCGCTCTTCTTCAGTCATTAATCTGGTCTTACGTTGTGGACCTGCCATCACTCGATCAATAGCTTCATCAAGAGCAGCGTTTGTAATGACTTTAGAATTTTCACGAGCGGTAAGAAGTGCTGCTTCATTCAAAACATTTGCAAGGTCTGCTCCAGTAAAACCTGGTGTGCGCTTTGCGAAGTCCGCTAAATTAACCGATTTTGCAACCGGCTTATTCTTTGCATGCACTGCAAGAATCGCGGAACGACCTTTTAGATCTGGACGATCTACTGGAATCTGGCGATCAAATCTTCCTGGACGCAAAAGCGCAGGATCCAGAACGTCAGGCCGGTTGGTTGCTGCAATCAAAATAACTTGGCCATTTGCTTCAAAGCCATCCATCTCAACTAATAATTGGTTAAGAGTTTGCTCGCGCTCATCATGTCCGCCGCCAAGGCCGGCTCCACGTTGTCTACCAACTGCATCAATTTCGTCAACGAAGATAATTGCAGGGGCATTTGCTTTTGCTTGAGCAAAAAGATCGCGAACTCGTGATGCACCAACACCAACAAACATTTCCACAAATTCTGAGCCAGATATCGAATAGAACGGAACGTTTGCTTCACCCGCTACAGCTCGAGCAAGCAGAGTCTTTCCTGTTCCCGGAGGGCCATACAGAAGCACTCCCTTTGGAATTTTTGCACCAATGTCTTGATATTTTTGTGGCGCAGCTAAGAAATCTTTAATCTCAATTAATTCTGCAACTGCTTCATCCGCGCCAGCAACATCAGCAAAAGTGTTCTTAGGCATCTCTTTTGTTTGAAGTTTTGCTTTTGATTTACCAAATGAAAATACTCGATTGCCGCCTTGAGCATTTCCCATAAATAGTAAGAGCAAGAATCCAATTAAAAGGAGAGGTGCAAAACTTAGGAAGAGCGACATTAAGAAGGATTGAGTTGGAACCTTTACATCCCACTTCTTTGGTGGTGGATTACTTGTTAGAAGCTCAATTATTTGAGGCTCTTCACCGCTTACAAATGAGGCATAAAGCTTCTTTGAGCCCTTAACAAAATTTCCAGATTTTAGAATTACTTCTATTTTCTGTTCGCGATCAATTACTAGCGCTGAATCAACTTTGTTAGCTGAAATAGCAGCAAGAATAGTTGAGGTTTCAACCTTAGTGAACTTATCTCCGCTTGAAGAAATGCGGCCAAAAAAGCTGACGAGAACTAACGCAAGAACAATCCAGAATAAAGGGCCGCGCAAAACTTTACGGAAGCGCGCCTTAGAAAAAGTTAATTTCTTCTTGGGCGCAATTGGCGCCTTCTTCTTTGAATTTTTCTCACTCATGAATACATATGCTTTGCTAATACGCCGATGAAATCTAAGTTGCGGTATTTCTCATCAAAATCCAGGCCATAGCCAACAACAAACTCTGTTGGAATATCAAAGCCAACGTATTTAACATCTACTTCAACTTTTGCAGCTTCTGGCTTACGCAACATAGTAAGAATCTCAACGCTTTTAGCTCCGCGGGATTCCAAATTTGCTTTTAACCAACCTAGGGTTAAGCCAGTATCAACAATGTCTTCAATGATTACAACTTCGCGACCTGTGATGTCTCGATCTAAATCTTTTAGAATTCTAACAACGCCACTTGATTTTGTTCCTGATCCATATGATGAAACGGCCATCCAATCCATTTCAATATGTCGCTGAAGTGATCTTGCAAAATCAGCCATAGTCATTACTGCACCTTTTAGAACTCCGATTAAAAGTAGATCTCTTCCTTCGTAATCTTTCTCAACTTGCACTGCTAATTCTTTTAAACGCGTGCGAATTTGTTCTTCAGTGACAATTACGCGTTCGATATCAGTGCCGGTTGTTGCTAGATCCACGAGGCGATTCTCTTTCTACTTTTAGTGCTGAATTGGGTCAGTGCGTGAGAGCGAAAGTCTGCCCGAAATTCGTGAAACCTTCACACCGCCGGGGAGCGATGTGTGGCCCTGACCACGCCAATCACTCACAAATGCCTCAATCGGCTCGATATGAGCGGCGGAAATACTCCCAGCCGGGGCTCCCATCGCATAAATCGCCATTCTAAAGATCCGACTTCGAATGGCGATTGGAAGGTCAAGTAGAGCCGAAACTTCAATATTTGTCGGGTCTATCGTGGCAAAAATACTTTCAGCCCACTGATCAAGAGCTGATGCATCTTCGCGCAAAATTTTTGCTGATCTTGAAAGTGCATCCGCAATTCCTGGCCCAATTTGAACTTCTAAAAGTGGCAAAATATTTTCGCGAACTCTAACTCTAGTGAAATCATCATTTGAATTATGTGGGTCAACCCAAAACTCAATACCAGCTTCATTACAAGCTGATTCCGTTGTTAATCGATCAATTGCGAGCAATGGTCTAATAAATATTCCTGAAACTTCTTGCATTCCAGAAAGTGATTTTGTACCAGAACCACGAGCGAGTCCTAACAGAACACCTTCGGCTTGATCATTCTTTGTATGGCCAAGCAAGAAAGTATTAACACCATAAGTTTCAATTGCTTGTTGAAATACTTTATATCTTGCTCGACGTGCTGAAGCTTCTAGACCATCAGTAATCTGAACATTTGCCTTACCAACAAAAATATCTTTATACCCAATTTTTGTTAGTTGCTTCTTTGCAAATTCCGCAATTTGCGCAGAATTCTCCTGCAGGCCGTGATCTACAACAACGGCAATTAAATCGATAGTAAAGTTTTTTGCTTCTAAATTTGCTGCGATTGCTAAAGCAAGTGAATCGGCGCCGCCTGAAACTCCAACACATACTTTGGAATTCGGCTCTAGTTTTTCAAACCAAACTCGAACCGCTTTTCGAATTTCTAAGAGTGCGGGAGTTGTGATGCTCATATGGCGCACTCTATAAAACTTTTATACTCGACCGCCAGATGGCATCAAACCCTTGATGCTATACATATTTGAATAGATGAGCCCAACTTTTCGAGAATTGGCCTCCCACATCATTCCGTTGCCGGCATAAATAGTTATGTGGTGGATATTTTGGACTGATCCATCATATGAATAGAAAAGTAGATCGCCTGGAACTAACTCGCTAAATGGAACACGCTTTGTAGCAACAAAATAAAGTGCAGCATTTAATCGGCCCCAACCTGGATAACCCAGCCCTGCACTCTTATAGGCGGCATAGACCAAGCCAGAACAATCAAATGCATTTGGACCTTGGGCTCCCCAAATATATGGCTTTCGAGCAAGCACTTGTTTCTTCGCAAATGCAACAGCTTTAGTTCTGATCTCTTCGGTTGATCGAATTGTAGAGCGACCAGTAAATCCCTTATTTGGCCAGACTTTAAATTGATTTGGTGTCTTGGTTGCAGTAACGGCATTTGCTTCTTCAAGAAGCGCTAATTGACGTTGTTGTTCAAGTGTTACACGTAAATTCTTAGCTTTAGCAAGTTCGGCCGCAAGTTTATTTTGAACTGCTCGTAATTTATCAACTTCTTTCTGTTGTGCAGCCTTAGCGGCATCAGCAGTTTTCTTAGTTTCAGCAACTTTTTGTGTCGCCTTCTCTTGAGCCGCTTTTGTCCGGTCTGCTTCAAGTTTTGCAACTTTTGCTGCAGCCTCAGCAACTTTAAATCTCTTGAGCGCAACAGTGTTTGTGTTGCCAATTTTATCTAAAGTTGTTAATTGATCAATCAAATCTTGTGGCCCGTTTGCGCTTAACAGTGCATTTATATTTGTGAAATCGCCACCTAACTTGTAGGCATTCGCAGCCATTCTTCCGATGACTCTTGTTGCCTTAGCAACTTCTGCTTGAGTCTTTGCTGCATGCTCTGCTGCCGCGCGCGCATTCGCCTTCGCGATTGCCAATTCTTTCAATGCTTTGTTATACGCAGCTTGAGCTGCATTTGCGATTGCCACTAATTGATTAAGGGTTTTAGTTGCAGAATTTAATACAGCAGCTGCCTTCTTGGCGGCCGCAGCCTTTGCATCTTCTTCCTTCTTCGCAGCATCTATCTGAGCCTGGGTTGGCTTTGGAGTTTTTGCAAACGCTAAATCGGAAGCAACAATGGATAGACCAATTGAAAGCGCCAAAAGCACACTTGTTGATTTGCGATATTTACTTGAAAACATTTATTAGCAGCCCCCAGGGAAGTTATATCGTCCAAGGATAAAGCTGTTACTTGTGAATTATGTGAAATTAACGCCTTGTGTCGCTAATTAGCAACATCTCGTCTCTTAAATAGAAGTGCGGCAAGGGCGCCACTTGCTACTAGATAGGCCAGAGAGACTGCCATTGAATGTTTATAACTTAGATCAACATTTCCACCTTCGCCGAGGTTTGAAAAGTTAATTCCTGGCAACCATTTGCCTGTGCTGTTTATCAGAGCAGCAAGAATATTTTCCAGAATTAAATTCCAGAGAACGCCAACTGCAATCGCACTTATTGGAGATCTCAGCAATAGCCCAAGAATCATTCCAAAAGTTCCAAAGCAGAGAGTTGAAATAAAGATATTCAGCGTGCTTTCAAAGAGCAGGTGCATGGCCGCAGAAGATGTCCAAGCGGTGGTATCAACTTTTGCTCTGCCTGATAGCGCAAATGAGATGCCAATACTTAAAGCGCCTGCGAATAAGACCATAACTAATGCAAATAACTTCATTGCTATGAATTTGCCTGCCAAAATTTTCATGCGAGAAGGTTGGCGAACTAAGAGATTGCGCAGAGTTCCAAGTGAATACTCCTGTGCGGTTTGTGAAGCAAAGATGCAGAGCGCCACCACACCAAGAAATACCCCGACCAATCTAAAGCCGTAGACCAAGCCCATTGCGTGACTTAATTCTGCTGGGCCAACATGCTCGCCCCGTTTTGAATTTCCATCCTTGGAATTGATCATTAAAAAAACGATTGAAGTAAAGAGTGCGCTTAATCCTCCTACTGTCGCGATGGTTCCCAAAAGAAGAGTTGGGCGGCGAAGTTTGCGAAGCTCGGCAATGACAACGCGAATCATTTATTATCTCCAGTCATTTCGAAGAAAGTTTCTTCTAAAGTCGGTAAAACAACTGAGATTGAAGAAAGCGTTATCCCTGATTCAAAAGCCATCCGATTTATTTCCGCGCTTACCTCTTTTGGTGCTGAAATATGAAGAGCACCTTCTACGACCATAACTTGATATCCAGAGTTACTAACTTTGTCGGCAAGTTTTGTAATATCAACTTCGTATTCTGGTTTTGCAACAATCATCGGTTTCTGAGCTGATAGCAATTCATTTGTGCGTCCAGAGAAAATAACTTTGCCTTCTCGCAACATAACTAAGTATTCGCAGATCATTTCTAACTCACTAAGAATATGAGAAGAGACAAAAACCGTTGTCCCGCTATCCGCTAAATCTCTAATAATTCCTCTTACTTCTTGAATGCCTGAAGGATCGAGACCATTAGTTGGTTCATCTAAAATCAATAATTGTGGGTTAGGTAATAGCGCAGCAGCAATTCCAAGTCGTTGTTTCATACCTAGCGAATACGTTTTAAATTTTGAGCCACCGCGATCAGCTAAATCAACTTTCTTAAGGAGCTCATCAACTCTTGAAAGTGGAAAGCCACCAAGTTCTGCTAAAACTTTCAAATTTTCGCGACCGGAGAGCGCTGGATAAAAAGCTGGCCCTTCAATCATTGCGCCAACATGAGGCAAATATTTCTCTGGATGAGTAATGCTTTCGCCTAAAACAGTCCCGCTTCCACCTGAAGGCGTTATTAACCCAAGCAACATCCGAATAGTTGTGGTCTTGCCAGAGCCATTTGGTCCAACAAAACCACAAATAGATCCTGCAGGAACTTCAAAGTTTCCGTGCGATAAGGCTGCACGTTCGCCATAAATCTTCGTTAAATCACTTGCCGTTATTGCTGGTACGAGGCTTTTGTTCATGTCGCCACACTACCTACTAAAGTTCTCCCATGACTCATCAGCATCGACCTTGGGGATATTCGAATTCTCAAGAGGGTGACCTCCCTGACTGGCAATTACATGAAGAAACACTTGCCGTACGTGCTGGATTAGCTAGATCTGGTTTCGGTGAAACTGGCGAAGCAATGTATTTAACAAGTGGTTATACCTATGACAGCGCGGAACAAGCTGTTCACTCCTTTACTGATGAAGTTGACCACTTTGTTTATAGTCGTTTTGCCAACCCAACCGTTTCAATGTTTGAACAACGACTAGCTGCAATCGAAGGTGCAGAGTTCTGTGTTGCTACAGGTTCTGGAATGTCAGCAATGTTTGCGTCGATAGCTTGCATGGTCGAAGCCGGAGATCGCATAGTTGCAGCCGCTTCAATGTTTAGTTCTTGCTACGTAGTTCTCTCTGAAATCCTGCCTAAGTGGGGAATTAAAGTTGAATTTGTAAAGGGAAATGATAAGAAAGTCTGGGAGAAGGCGCTTAGCGAGAAAACTAAAGTTGTCTTTATTGAAACACCAAGCAATCCAATGTTGGATATTGTTGATTTGAAGATGGTTAGCGATTTGGCACACAGTGTTGGAGCAACAGTAATTGTTGACAACGTTATGGCATCGCCAATCCTGCAGAAACCTCTTCAGCATGGCGCTGATGTTGTTATGTATTCAGCAACAAAACATATTGATGGCCAAGGCAGAGTTCTGGGTGGCGCAATTCTTGGTGGCTTTGATTACATTCAAAATTACTTAAACCCATTTATCAGACATACAGGTCCAACTCTTAGTGCATTCAATGCTTGGGTTTTAGTTAAATCTCTTGAGACACTTTCGATGCGCGTCAATCGCATGAATGAAAGTGCGCAAGCTGTAGCCGAATTTTTATCACAGATTCCAAAAGTTAAATCTGTAAATTATCCAGGGCTAAAATCTCACAGCGGTTATGAAGTGGCACAGCGACAGATGTTAGGTGGGGGATCAACTCTTAGTTTTGAAATAGCGGGTGGGTCAAATGAATTATTTAAAGTCATGGATGCCCTTAAAGTCATTGATATCTCTAACAATTTAGGAGATAGCAAATCTCTGATTACTCACCCAGCTTCGACAACTCATCGCAGATTAGATGCAGCTACGAAAGAATCAATGGGGATTACTGATTCATTGGCCCGATTATCCGTTGGCCTAGAACACTCTTCAGATTTGATTAAGGATTTACAACAAGCGCTGCGATAACAAGAAGCAGCGAGAAAACACTCAAATAAGTAATAGACCACTGAAATAATTTTGCGGCTGCTTTATTTGAATCTGGCCCGTCAATCTTTAATAATTCAAGTGCAAAGCCAAGTGCAATCACGACTGTTATAGCCCAACACCACCAAGGAAGATCTGCGCTCGCGTTAACTCCGAGCGAAGTGATAAACATTCCGATTGTGTGGAACCACATCTGCTTTTCAACCGATTTAATTGATGCAACAACAGGGAGCATTGGAATTCCTGCGGCGGCGTAATCATCTTTATATTTGATTGCAAGGGCCCAAAAATGCGGTGGCGTCCAGAAGAAAATTACCAAGAAAAATAGCCAAGCAGTAAGTGAGAGCGAATTAGTAACGGCAGCCCAACCAATTAACACTGGCATGCATCCAGCGATTCCACCCCAAACAATGTTCTGCGAAGTTCGGCGCTTAAGCCCAATTGTGTAGCCAAATACATAAAAAACAATTGCGGCCGCTGTTAACACGGTTGCAAGAACTGTTGTGAAAATTGAAAATATTAATAGTGAAATTACAGTTAAGGCTGAAGCAAATACAAAAGCTTGGGTCTCGGTTACATCGCCACTAACAATAGGACGTTTAGAAGTTCTTGCCATTAATCGATCTGAATCAACTTCGATAATCATGTTAAATGCATTTGATGCGCCAGCGGCAAGAGTTCCGCCAATCAAAGTTGCAACTGTTAAACCTAAAGATGGAATGCCTTTTGCTGCTAAAAATAAGGCGGGTAAAGTCGTAACCAATAAAAGCTCGACCACTCGCAATTTCATCAGTGCGATGTATGGCGAGATTCTAGATTTGCTCACCGTTGAAGCCTACTCATGCTTCTGCTGCTGGCTTAGCGACTGTAGCCAACATTTTATCTATTGTGTGCCGGGCCAAATCTCGAGACTTCTCAGTTGGATTTATGTGGTTAGCAATTACAGCGAATACATATTCATTGTTCCCGACCTCAACATATCCAGCCATAGTTACTGATGTATTAATCCAGCCAGTCTTGGCCTTAATCAATCCCTTTGCTGATTTTCCATACTTCTTAAATCTCTTCTTCAAAGTTCCAGATTTACCCGCGACTGGCAGCCCATCATAAATAGCTTGGAACTGTGGTTCTACACGAATCTTCCACAATAGCTCTGCCATGGTGCGAGCCGTTACACGGTCATCATGTGAAAGACCACTTCCATCTTTAACGCTAAGACCTGTTGAATAAACATCAATCTCTTTCAAGGTTTTTTGGAAGGCCTTATTCATTCCATTGCTGTCACGAGTGAAACCTAATTCATCCGCAGCATTTCGGGCCAAGCGATCGGCCAAAGTGTTGTCACTCCATAAAAGTGTAAATCCAATAATCTCACCGAGCGAAGGTGAATTAATTTCTGCCAACTGATTCAAGTTTGCAAAGCTCTTCACTTCAGTCTTGGTGATTCTTTTGAACTTAACTTTCTTGCCATAAAAGGTTCTCAAATTTGTTATGTCTTTTTCAAATAAACCATTAAATTCAATTGTTACATCTGAAAGATTTGCACCACTCGCACTAATAGCGCCAATCAATTTTGTGGATAAAGCACGATGAAATTTGCTAGCTTCCTTTGAACTAGTTGTCAGCCAAGGGTCATATTCCCCCAGCAGAAGAAAGGTATTTGAATCTTCGGTTGATGAAATAGAAGTCTTGAATACTTTATCTTCACCAAACGCAGTAATTGCTGTAACCGAAGAAATCAACTTCAAAATTGATGCCGGTGCACGTGGAACATCTGCTTGATTCGCAAATATTTCAGTCTGGCTAATTGGATCGATAACCAATATTCCCGGCTTGGCTAGCGCAGGAGCGCTTGCAAGTTCTTTAAATGATTTGGGAACAGAGAGAGCGTTTGCAGGCGAACATATGAGGGTTGACATTGAAATTGTAAGTAAGACTGCTGTTATTTTTATAAGCATTTACCTACGCCCTTACTTTCTTTTTGAAACGTCCCTGTGATGTCGCGGCGCCAAGTAAAACTACTGCGCCACCTAGTGGCTCGTGCCAAGAAATATGTTCACCCAAAAATATCCACCCAACAAAGACTGCAACAACTGGTGTTAGGTAAGTAACGGAACTTGCAATCGAACTACCCGCACGTTCGACGATTTGAAAGTTCCAGATATATGCCAAGCCACTTCCAAATACTCCAAGTGCAACCATTGAAAGAATCGGAGCTAGGCGATACTCATCTTTTGCAATTCCATTAAATAAATAGAATGGAAGAAGAGTTAGCGCCCCTGCTGTCACTTGGCCAGCTGCCAAAGCTTCGGCTCGTAATTTAAGTGGCGTTAAATATTTTCGAATAATTGGGAACGAAAGTCCGTAGCAAGTAATCGCGCCCAGAAGCGCAATAATTCCTGATGCCGAACTTGATCCGACACCTTTCCAAATTCCTAACACTGTTAAGACTCCAAGGCCACCAATTATCAAACCAAGAATTTGATGGGCGGCGATCTTTTCAGATCTAAAAAATATGATTAAGAAAATTAAAGTTGTCAGAGGTGTTCCAGCATTAATAATTCCAGCAAGTACGGATGTAACACGTTGTTCAGCAAAGGCAAAGAGAATGCCTGGAAAAACATTCAATAAGAGTGAAACAACCCAGAGCACTAACCAAGTTTTGCGTTCGGTAGGAAGCTTGACGCCACGAATCTTTACAATCAACAGAAGCGTCATAGCGCCAAGTGCACATCGACCAAAAGCGACGCCTACAGGAGTTAAAAATTCAAGCCCTTGCTTAATAAAAATGAATGAGCATCCCCAAACTAAACCAAGTGCTAAATAAATAGGGAGCCAGGATTTTTGCTTCATGCAAACTCCCCCTACTGTTTGGGTATGACTACCGCCGAAATCGGACCTGGTGAATTCTATCCAGTCGTTGGCGTTGGCCCGCATCCAAAACCTTGGCCAACTGAAAAACATTTCGACCCTGAGCTTCTTGAAAATGGTGATCGAAGAAATGTCTTAGATCATTACCGATATTGGAGCGTTGAAGCGATAGTTGCTGATTTAGATACCAAGCGACATGACTTACAAATTGCGATTGAAAATTGGCAACATGATTTAAATATTGGTTCTGTTGTCAGAACAGCAAATGCATTCAATGTTTCCAAAGTTCATATTGTTGGAAAGCGCGACTGGAATAAGCGAGGTGCAATGGTTACTGATAAATACCTGCATGTTCTCCATCATCCAACTGTCGCTGATTTTCAAATTTGGTGTCGCGAAAATGGCGTTCCGATAATTGGAATCGATAACTTGCCAATTTCAAAAGAGCTAGAAACTACAAAGCTTCCGATGAAGTGTGTTCTATTTTTTGGTCAAGAAGGCGCAGGCATGTCAGATGAAGCAGTTGATATCTGTGAAACAGTTTTGGCAATCAGGCAATACGGATCAACAAGATCTATGAACGCATCAGCTGCCGGTGCGATTGCAATGTATGCCTGGGCAATGCAGCACCTAAATAATTAATCTTCGTTAATAACTTCTTCTACCGCTTTAATTCGACGGCGAATCTCTTCCGCCTCATCTTCGCGGCCAAGTGATTGCAGAACATCTGCCATGCGGCCTTCAATTTCTAGGATAAATTCAAAATCTTTATTCTCATTATCGGTAGCAATTTCCAAGACTCTATCTAATGTATTTAGACCATCTTCACCAAGTCCAGCAACAATTTGAGCCTTACCTAATTCAAGAAGCGAATATGTTTCACGATAGTGATCGTGCGCAGTTACGAAGACGTCTAGTGATTTCTGAGCTGCAACGAGCGCACCTTCGCCATCACCAATTTCGGTTAGGCAATGTGCAATCTTTTGATCGCATCTTGCAACGTTAATAACTTCTTTTAATTTCTTAAATAACTCTCTAGCTTCTTGGAAAGATTCTAAAGCTTGACCATAATTTTTTAATTCGCGATGCGCACAACCAATCAGATGTAAGTCATTTGCTGCGCCGCTGTCATTGCCATCAACTAAATGTTCCTGAACGCAATCTGACATGCATTCAATGGTTTTCTCATATTCCTTAGACGAAAACCACCATTCGCCAAGTGTGCAAGCCAAATCAATTGCGAGTGGAGATTTAGATTCGCGAAGAAGTTCAACTGCTTTGCTCATTGCAGTTGCTGCTTCATTCATGCGCTTTAATTGATTTAAGTTATAACCAATGGCTGAATATGCCTGAGCTAAACCATCAGATGGAACAACAGATCCAAGTTCGGCATAAATATCGCGTGCAGTTTCAGCAAGTGCGAGCGCTTCGTCATACTGGCCTCTGGCATAAATACGTGCGCTTAATTCATAATAAGTATTTGCACGATCAAGACCTTGGGTTTCTGGGATTCGCTCCCAGAGCATTTCCTCGGTGACGATATCGTCCGTTGAATCCTCGTCCTCGCTCATGCCAAAGACTCTAGCAACACCTACCGTCTTGTGCATGGGCAGGGGTATAGTTCGCCCACGTGCGTTTCTTAAATAATCCCAGCCACGACCTGACCTATGACGATGTCTTCATGGTCCCTAGCGCATCCAATATTGCAAGCCGCATGGATGTTGACCTAAGCACTCAAGATGGAACCGGCACAACAATTCCAATCGTTGTAGCCAATATGACGGCAATTTCAGGACGACGCATGGCCGAAACTATTGCCCGACGCGGCGGCATAGCAGTTATCCCTCAAGATATTCCGATTCAAGTTGTAAGTGATGTTGTTGCTTGGGTAAAGACTCGCCACACTTTCTTTGATACACCGGTAACACTTTCGCCGACCGAGACTGTTGCTGATGCAATTGATCTAATTAATAAGCGAGCTCATGGCGCACTTATAGTTGTTGAAGGTGGCAAGCCTGTTGGAATAGTTACTGAAGCAGATTGCGAACGCGTAGACCGCTTTACTCAACTTCAATTAATCATGAGTAAAGATTTGGTAACAGTTCCTGATTCAATAGAACCACGCGAAGCTTTTGATTTCCTCAATTCTAAGCGTCGTCGTCTGGCTCCAGTAGTTGATAAGAGTGGCAAACTTGTTGGAATTCTTACAAAGACTGCAGCACTTCGCGCAACTCTCTACCAACCAGCACTTGATGCAAATAAGAATTTACGAATCGCTTGCGCTGTTGGAATTAATGGTGATGTTGCTGCAAAAGCAAAAGCGTTAATTGATGCCGGTGCTGATGTGCTTGTTGTTGATACTGCTCACGGTCATCAAATAAAGATGCTTGAAGCTTTGAAATTAATCCGTGCGCTTAAGCCAAATATTCCAATTGTTGCCGGAAATGTAGTTACTGCCGGCGGAACTAGAGCACTCATCGAAGCTGGCGCAGATATCGTAAAAGTTGGAGTTGGACCTGGAGCGATGTGTACAACTCGTATGCAAACTGGTGTTGGCCGTCCACAATTTTCAGCAGTTTTAGAATGTGCTGAAGAAGCAAAGAAACATGGAAAACATGTTTGGGCTGATGGTGGTGTCCGCCATCCACGCGATGTTGCACTTGCCCTTGCTGCTGGCGCTTCTCAAGTGATGATTGGGTCTTGGTTTGCTGGAACATTTGAATCACCTAGTGATCTAAATAAAGATGCCACGGGGCGCTTATATAAAGAGTCTTTCGGAATGGCTTCTGCTCGTGCGGTTGCCGCAAGAACTTCAAATGATGGCGCATTTGATCGCGCCCGAAAAGCGTTATTCGAAGAGGGAATTTCATCTTCAAGAATGTATATCAATCCAGCGCGACCTGGAGTTGAAGATTTGCTTGATGAAATTATTGCTGGCGTTCGCTCTTCATTTACATATGCCGGCGCTACAAGTATTAATGACTTTTTTGAACGTGCAGTTGTGGGAATCCAATCAGCATCGGGATATGCCGAAGGTCGTCCACTTCATACAAGTTGGTAAGTTAATCAATTTCACGCTTGGGATCATCACTTTCATCCCAAACTTCTTGAGGTTGTCCTAATTTCCAATACATATAAAAAATAAAGAGACCAAAGAATGGCCACTCAAACACATAGAGCCAGCTGCGGTTATTTCCATCAAATGCCCGAAATAATTCAAGAATTCCCATTATTAGGCAGATCGGAATGAAAACCAGTAACCATTTTCGCTTTGGCTCTATCTCTTTAGTCATTAGCATCTGCAATTCTTTTTTCGTTTGCGATCCATTCATATGCGGCCATAGAGATCCAAATCGCATCAATTAACATGCCCATGGCCCACATGATTGCGCCACCTCTATGTTGATCGGCGATGCCATTCATGTCGCTCATCTTCATTGGGACATCATGTAGCAATTTATTACCAGAATAAAGAAAGAAACCAGTCATAGTTTCGGGAAGCATCATTGCGAAAAGTGAAAGTACACGTGCTGCATATGGAACTGTGAATGGTTGAGGGTTGCCAGACATAACAGGGTAGTAATAAATAAATCCACCGACTAAAAACAAAATCAATTCAAATTCATGGATATTAGGGTTAATCATTCCGGCATCAGCTAGTGGTGAAAAATGTGTAAGAATTAAAATAGTTAAGAAAATTAGAAAGCCAACTTCGGGGCGGAAGAGTTGGCGAACCAAAATATTTCTTCCAATGCCAACAATTATTTTTTTAACTCGTAAATCTCTAGAATTTACTAAAACTTTAATCGGAGAACCTAGAACAATTAGTGGTGATATCAACATCATCAGGCCAACATGCTGAACCATATGAAGCCAGAATTTAGTAATCGCAAGGTGTGCGATTGGGCCAACAAGAAGTATGAAAGCAAGAAACATCCCAAGATAAAATGAGAGCTGGCGAAGCTTTGAGACTCCATGATTGGTTGGCCTCTCGTAGAAATACCAAATGGCTTTAGTGATTAGGGCAGCGCCAAAGAAGAGGTCCCAGAACGGGCTCAGGCTCATTGCTCCCTCAATTCTCAGATTATTCTCGAAATACCTTAAAAATAGTGTTCCATAACACTGACCATGAGCGTAACCTAAAGCGCATTGCTGCATTTTCAATGTAGATGCAATTCACGGGAAGGTGAAAATAGATGGCAAGTTCAAATATGACATCCGGGAAACGACTTGCGAGCGCAGTTCTTGCAACAGTTCTTTCGGTTGCCGTTGTCGCAGGAGTTGGTGTCCTGCTTCACAAACTAAGCGCTGACCCGAATGGAACATTGATTGCAACTAAAGAGGCAGACACGATCACAATTGAAGGCAAGGTTTATCCAAAAGCTTCAATAACTATGGGTGTCTACGCCGATAAAGAACAAGCACATGAAGATGGTTTTGATGGCATGAAGAATGATTGGGTGCAATACGGGCCTTCTAATCACCTAATACTTCCAGCAAATACTTACGTAACTATGACAATTCATGGATATGACGGCGGTGAAGAACTTAATAATCCATTCTTCGGCAAAGTTGTTGGAACAGTAGGCGGCACCGTAAATATTGACGGTGAAGACATTTCTTCTCTGCCATATAACAAAATCCAACACACTTGGACTTTGCACGGAATTCCAACATCTACGCAAGATCCGCTTTATGTGAGCGTTCCTCTTCTTCGTGTTGAAGAAGATGAAGAGACAGGTTGGGTTCCAACAAAAGATCCAAATACAAACTTTAAGGGACACACAATTACATTCTCATTTCTAACTAAGGGCGCTGGCGAATATGTATGGAACTGCGAATTCCCTTGCGGTGACGATACTTATGCCAAGTTCGGAGCCGCGATGAGCGGTTACGGATATATGTCTGGAAAGGTTACGGTCACAGCATGAGTGAACATGGAAACGTTGATCTAAAACCAACTCCTGGCGATCGCTTTATTAAATTTTTCAAGCGCTCGGATGTAATTCAATCCACTATTTTTGGTGTGATTGTGACTGTCGTATTCGTAATTTTAGGTGGAAAGTTCTACACCCAATGGATGCCTAAAGTGATGAGTACGGACATGAAGGCCATTGAACGTTTAATGGTTGTCTTCACTTGGATCGCTGCGCCAGTTTGTGGTGTTGTTCTAGGAATTGCGCTTTATACCTTCTTAAACCGCCATAGTGGAGATACTCCGCCACCTGAAGGCCCTGCTACTCGTACCAACGGTCCAGTTGTTCTTGGTTGGACTGTCGTAACAAGTTTGTTGGCTTTAGTGGCAGTTATATATGGAATTACTGAGATGAACTCATCATCTATCGCAACTGCAAAAAATGCAGAAGATGCGATGGTTGTAAATGTTGTAGGTAATCAATGGGTCTGGACTTTTGAATATCCAGAACTTGGTGTTCAAAGCCACGAGTTAATGCTTCCGATCAATCGTTCTGTTGCATTCCATGTCTCTTCAGTAGATGTGAACCACTCATTCTGGCCAGTTCAACTTGGCGTAAAAGTTGATGCTAATAAATTAGCGGAAACTCTTGCAGACACAACTCCTACAAAGCTAGGTGAGTTTGATGTTAAGTGTGCCGAACTTTGCGGTCTCTACCACGCGTATATGGAGACAACTGGCGAGGTAATGACGAAGGATGACTTTGATAACTGGGTAATTGCACAAGGAGGTCACACCGCATGACAACACTTGACCAACACGTTGGAACACGACCAATTCCAAATCCAAAAAATAGTTTAATTACAAAACTAAACGCTGGAACTGGATTAATAGTTGGAATCATCTTTGCGATTGCCACATATAAAGGCTTAAGCAATGTAGTTGATGGCACTGTCTATCACTTCCAGAATCAGATTCTCCTTGCGACTATGTTTATGTGGAGCATCGGCTTCCTTGCAGGTATCGGCGCTTTTATCGGACCAATTCGTTGGCTAATTGGAAAAGATTTAACTGCAGAAGAACAGCTTTACATGGCAGGAGATGGCCAAGGAATAAAGCGTTACTTCAAATATTGCAC
>WLIM01000060.1 GCA_009702205.1 Actinomycetota bacterium
CGGATTCTCTTGATCTGCGACTTAATATTTGCCACTTCGAACTACCTTCTAATCTCTTGAAATCTAAGCCCTGGCTTGTGCTGGGCAGACGCGCAGATTACCAGCGAAGGCCCTATTCACTCAAACCCGAGAAGTAATAGCGATAATCGCACGCTCTAGCGAGTGGATCGGATCGACCGCAGCGCCTTTGATATCGGCATCGGCTTGGGCAACAGCCACAACAGCGCCAGCCAAGGTTGCTGGTGTCCATTTGGAAAGTTGGCGTCTGGCCTTATCAATCTGCCACGGCGCTAAACCAAGTGGCCCTGCTAAATCAAAAGATTTCACTCCTCTAGATGCCCCTGAAACTTTTGCCAAAGTTCGAAGTGAACCGGCGAGTGCGCTTGTTATTAAAACCGGATCAGTGCCGGTTGCTAGCGCATTTCGAAGCGCGATTAACGCAGTGTCACGCTTTCCATCGAGGGCAGCATCTGCAACATCGAAGCCCGTAGTTTCGATTCGCCCATTCTGAAATTTCAAGACATCGGTCTCATCAATCATCTTTCCACCGACAACATCAGCTGCTAATTGCGAACAGGCGCCGCCTAATTCACGGAGATCACTTCCAAGAGCATCTATTAAAGCTTGAACTGCTTCGGTAGATATTGTGCGACCTAAGCGTTTGAATTCCGCTCGAATAAAATCAGATTTTTCGCCATCTTTTTTAATCACATCACAAGCAACGACAGTTGGTTTTACTTTTTTAATTTTCTCAAGCAAGGCTTTACCTTTTACGCCACCTTTGTGCCAGAGAACTAGTTCTACGCTCTCATCTTGTGCCTCTAAATATGCTGTAATTTCTTCGCCAAGTTCGGCCGGTAAATCTTGAATTTCTTTAATAACAATTATTCGAGCATCCCCAAATAGTGATGGCGCCAAAGCATCCGTAATTCCGCCAAGTTCCAACTCGCTTGAATCAAAAATACTTACAGTTGCACCTTTAAATTTTGCGATGACTTCGGAGATTGCGCGGTCGGCAAGAAGTGCTTCCCCGCCCTGCAATAGCGTTATCCCCACGAAATATTCCACCAATCATTTCTCTTAGTTCTGATCTTAAGGGCCAAGTCAACCGATAGGGCACCATCTTGATCGGTGCGTAGGACTTTTGCACCTATTGATCGCAGCGCAGAAATAGTGCTCACGGCTGGATGGCCATAACTATTTCCCGCGCCAACGCTGATTAAGGCGATTTTAGGATGAAGCGCGGACAACAATGGCAGAAATTGAAATGAAGATCCGTGGTGTGAAACTTTGTAGATATCAACTGGGCTAATTTTCGATAGCGCCATCATCGCCTCTTGGGCTTGAGGCTCCAGATCTCCTGCACTAAATATTCGAAGGTTTCCAACTGTAACTAGCAAAGCAACGCTTGAATTATTTATTGCCGAACCATCTCCAGGTAGCGCTTCAAAATTTGCTTGGGATTTTGTTGGCCAGAGAACTTCAATTCGCACGGGGCCATTTGAACTTTGAAAATTAACAACTTCACCAGCAGTGGCTTGATGAATAGGTGTGCCACCCAATAACAAAAAAGCCGTATCTCGCTCGCTCTTTGGTTCGTCAAAATTTGTAGTCCAAACACTAGAAATTTTTCGTCCACTTTGCACGCCATCTAAGCCGTGAACATGATCTGCGTGAAAATGTGAAAGCACCAGCAGCGGAATACTTTTGACTCCTAAATCTTTTAAGCATTCATCCATCAATTTGGCATCTGGGCCAACATCTATAACCAGAGCTTCATGGCTGCCAAGATTTATCACTAAGCCATCGCCTTGACCCACATTGCAATTTGCAACGCTCCAATTTGATCCGGGCCAACGTCCTGGCAAGACGATTATCGCCAAGGCAATTAGCACGAAAATTAAGAGGGCAATCCACTTTCGAAATTTGATAAGGGCAATCAGTGTTATTGCTAGTACTGCTCCGATATAGCCCTTTGGCAGAATCAATACTGGTAGCTCTGAAGCAAAGTTTGAGATCCAAACTATAAATTGTGCTAGTGGCTTTATTAATACAAGTAAAAAATGCGAAATAAATGGAAAAATTGGCGAGAATATTGCAGCGACAAAGCCGATGACTGTTATTGGAGCAACAACTGGTTCGGCCAAAATATTTGCTGGAATAGAAACTAAGGAAAATAAACCTGAAATAGCCAGAATTACCGGGGTGCACATAATCGTGGCCGAAAGCGGAATAGCCATGACTTGGGCTAATTTTTCATGGCCGAACTTTTCGAAGAGATAAATTTCAAGTTTTGGCGCTAACAGCAAAATGCCTGCGGTGGCTGCCACTGAAAGTGCAAAGCCAGGATCGATTGCTTGGAATGGATCCATCAAAATTAGGAAAGCAATTGCAAGCCCCAGAGAGGGAATCGAATCTGCTTTTATTCCCCGTGCTTTAGCAATCAAAATAACCGCACTCATAACGCTCGCTCGCAATACCGAAGGCGAAGGTCGAACTAGAAATATGAAACCAACTAAGACCAAGCTTGTAAGAATGAGACGCGATCGCACTCGTTTAAAAATCCATTGCGAAAGCCAGAGTAAGAAAGCAGCAATGATTGCAAAGTTCGCACCGCTAACTGCTGTTAGATGTGAAAGTCCAACTCTTCTCATGTTTACTGCAAAACTTGAATCTTCTAGAGAAGTATCCCCTATTACTAATCCAGGTATTAATGCGCCACCGGGGCCACCTACTGATTGGGCACTCTTTCGAAATGAATCTCTTATGGTTGCGCTAACGCGCTGTAGATAATTGGCTTGCGATAGCTTCTTGAAATTTCCTGCCGTTGCAATTAATGCAGCAACTCTTCGCTCTGCAGTAGGAAATGCAACGCCAGATACTGCAAACTTTTCACCAGGGATAAGGTCTATTCGCACTCTACTTGTTAGGCGGATAGGTAATCGAATGCTTCTACTTTCCCCGCCAATTTTTAGATAAGAGATTGAGGCTAACGCCGTCATAGATTTACTTCGAAATCTTGAGCCAACTACTTTGGACTTACTCCAAGTTGGATCTGTCTTTAGAACTCCGATAATTTCAACTTCAGGATTGTTGATAAGAGAGTTAGCTAAGAAATTATGGGTTAGACCCACTTGCCGAATTGCGCTGCCCGCACTTCCAGTTAGAAGAGCTGCAATTAAAATCAGCGCCAAGCTTCGTTTCAAACTAGTCAGCGCAAGAACTAGACCAATTGCTAGATAACTCCAGGGTGCACTTAAAATTCCTGCAATTCCCGCGCCTAACCAAATTGCTAAACCAAGTACTAGTAGTCGAAAATCTAAATTCTTTAAATTCGAAGCAACTTCGAGATCTCCGCGAATTTGGCATCACCAATCCCGGTAACTTTCTTTAAATCATCGATCAATGTAAATGGACCATTTAATTTTCTATATGCGAAGATGCGATTGGCCATAACCGGACCAATTCCCGGCAAGGTATCTAATTGCGCCAGCGTCGCAGAATTCAAACTAAGCGGCGTCGAAGCAGTCGGGGCTTTAGCCTTCACTGCTCCCCTAGATCCAGAAGCGTATGAAACTTTCGGAGCTCCAACAATTATTTGTTCACCATCGAATAAGAGATGCGCCAAATTGATGTCGCCTAAATTAACCCCAGGAAGCGCACCACCTGCAAGATTTAGTGCATCAATTGCTCGGGAACCTTTATCAAGTGAATAGACCCCAGGTTTTCGAACTCGACCTGAAACATCGATAATTAAAACTTCAGCAATCGCCGGAATTATTGGCGTAATTACTGTTGGAACTACCGCCGAAATCGGTTTCGAACCGTGTCCTTGGGCCAGAGTAAAGAAGATTGCCCCCACAGCAATGAATGCACCGAAAGTTATTAGTACCGCTTTGCGCTGTTCATTAGTAAATCCAAAATCTAGGTACTTATCTCTAATGTTCTCTTTGAGTTGATTTAACATGCCCGGAATCTAACTTTGCCGGCGACCCTAATTTAAGAAGAGAAGATCTCCTGTGAATTAAAGAACGATGTTAACTAATTTAGGTGCGCGCGTAATAATTTTTGAGATAGTTGCACCTGAAATTGCAGCCGCAATTTCTGGATTAGCCATTGCTAGTTTCTCTAATTCGGCATCTGAAATATTTGGTGAAACTTCGATGCGATCTTTTATCTTGCCATTTACCTGCAAAATCGCGGTAACCGCATCAGCTTCTAACAACTTTGGATCCACAACTGGCCAGCCGGCTAAGGCCACGCCTGGTTTATGTCCGAGAATTTCCCACATCTCTTCAGATGTGAATGGTGCGACAAGTGAGAGTGAGATTGCAATCGCTTCTGCCGCTTCTCGAACAGCTGGATCGGCGGCACCACAACCTGAATCAATTGCTTTACGAGTTGCATTAACTAATTCCATAACGCGAGCCACGGCAACGTTGAATCTAAATGATTCAACTGCGAAACCAATGTCATGAAGAGCTTTGTGGGTAATTTTTCGAAGTGCAAGATCTCCCGTTGTGAAATCGCAACCAGCAGGGCTTGTTACATCACCAGATATTCGCCATGCGCGATTTAAGAATTTAACGGAGCCAGATGGCGAAACATCCGCCCAATCAACATCATCTTCAGGTGGTCCAGCAAAGACCATTGCAAGGCGAATTGCATCAACGCCATGGTTTGCAAGTTCATCTGAGAGACGAACGAGATTGCCTCGAGATTTTGACATTGCAGATCCGTCCATCAAAACCATGCCTTGATTTAGAAGTCTTGTAAACGGTTCAACAAAATTTAAATGACCAAGATCATGCAATACCTTTGTGAAGAAACGTGAATACAACAAGTGCAGAATTGCATGTGTTACACCGCCAACATACTGATCAACTGGCAACCAAGTTTCAACGGCCTTTTTATCAAAAGCTACATCGTGGCGATCAGTGCTTGTGTAACGAAGGAAGTACCAAGATGAATCAAAGAAAGTATCCATCGTGTCGGCATCGCGTTTTGCCGGCGCACCACACTTAGGGCAATCCACATTTACCCAATCAGTAGCCGCACCAAGTGGCGAAGTTCCCTTTGGTTTCAAATCTAGGCCCGTAGCAGATGGAAGTTCCACTGGTAATTGATCTTCTGGAACCGGAACCTCGCCACACTTTTCGCAATGAATAATTGGAATCGGAGTTCCCCAGAAACGTTGTCGCGAGATTAGCCAATCGCGCAGACGATAATTCTTTGCAGCTTTTCCAAGTTCTTTAGCGGCTAATTCATCAACAATTTTTGTAATTGCATCCGCTTTTGAAAGTCCATTTAGTGAACCTGAATTAATAAGTTTTCCATCACCAGTAGTTGCGATACCGGTCTCATTTGGATCGCCCTCTTCGCTTGAAACAACTACTTGAACTGGGAGTTTCATAGCTTTTGCAAAATCTAAATCGCGTTGATCATGAGCAGGAACCGCCATGATTGCGCCAGTTCCGTAATCCGCAAGAACATAATCACTTGCCCAAATTGGAAGTTTGGCACCATTTACAGGGTTAATTGCATATCGCTCTAAGAAGATTCCAGTCTTTGGGCGATCAGTTGCAAGTCGATCAATATCAGTCGCAGCTTTGACGCCATCTAAATACTTAGCGAAGTCACTTTCAACTTTTGAACCTGCCACTAATTCAGCAGCAAGCGCAGAATCTGCAGCTACAACCATAAAGGTCGCGCCATACAAAGTGTCTGGTCTTGTTGTGTAAATAGTTACTGGTTCATCGCGGCCCTCAATAACGAATTTAACTTCGGCCCCAACTGAACGACCAATCCAGTTACGTTGCATCATAAGAACTTTCTCTGGCCACTGGCCTTCGAGTTGTTCCATGTCATCTAATAAGCGATCGGCATAATCAGTGATCTTCAAATACCACTGGTTTAACTTCTTCTTTGTAACTGCAGAATCACATCGCTCGCAGAGTCCAGCGACAACTTGTTCGTTTGCTAAAACTGTCTGGCAACTTGGACACCAGTTGACTGGTGAATCCTTGCGATATGCCAACCCTTTTTTGTACATTTCAAGAAATAGCCATTGATTCCATTTGTAATATTCTGGATCGCAAGTATGTAGAACTCGATCCCAATCAAATGAACAAGCAAAGCGGCGCATTGAAGCTTTCTGCACTGCAATATTTTCATAAGTCCATGCACGCGGATCTTCATTGCGCTTGATCGCAGCATTCTCTGCTGGCAATCCAAATGCATCCCAACCAATTGGGTGCATAACGTTAAATCCTTTTTGAATCCAATAACGTGCAATCACATCACCAAGTGCATACGCCTCGGCATGTCCCATATGTAAATCACCAGATGGATAAGGAAACATATCCAAGACATATTTTTTAGGACGATTGTCATCGCTGCGGCCAGATTTAAATGGTTCTAGCTTGTCCCAAATGGGCAACCATTTCTCTTGGACATATTGAATGTCATAGGCCTCATGCATAACGCGAATTCTCCCACGACCTACTGATTGAGATTTACCGATTTGAATTTTCTACTTATGAGTGGAGCTGAGGGGACTTGAACCCCTGACCCCCTGCATGCCATGCAGGTGCGCTACCAGCTGCGCCACAGCCCCAATTTTTATTTCTACTTTTACTTCGAGGGCAGACTTTATCCCAAAAATTAAGCCTCGGCCTCCTGCGATTCATTGCCAAAGACCGGCTCTGGTATCGAGCCCGCGTTATGTTCGACCAGAGTCCAACCTGTTGTAAAAAAGGTATTTGGCTCAATCACAGACCACGAAGCGTTGGAGAGCCCGCCTAAAGTCGC
>WLIM01000061.1 GCA_009702205.1 Actinomycetota bacterium
AGTAATTGCGGATAACCCAATTCCTACCGCGAGAAAGAGGAGTTGCTTTAGAAATATCGAATAGGTATTTCCTGATTCAGAGAGCGAAGTAACTGACGATGCCGATAAAACCATAACCAAACCAAGGCCCGCCAGTGCGCCCGCACTTCCAAGAATCATTAAATATGAAGCAGTTGGTTTGGAGAGAAAATTAGCGTATGACTGGCCTTGCTCACGCATTCGCTTTTTCATTTGTTAACCAACCTTGTCACAGAATCAATAAACAAATCACCGCGTTGGGCATAAGAAGAAAATTGATCCATTGAGGCGCATGCAGGAGCCAACAGCACAGTATCTCCAGCACTCGAAAGTTTTAGCGCACACTCGACAACTTCATCCATTAAATCTGCTGGGTTGGAATTATCCAAAATCTTATGGACTGGGATTTCAGGAGCAAATCTTTCTAGCGCTTTAGCAATTATCTCTGCATCCTTGCCGATAAGAATTGCTGCTTTGATGCGGCTCTTGGATCTAGAAATTAACTCATCCATTTTTGCGCCTTTAGCAAGTCCACCAGCAATCCATATATTCGAGAGGTGTGAGAGCAGCGCCGCACTTGCAGCATGTGGATTTGTAGCTTTCGAATCATTTACCCAATCGACACCATCTTTTGAGAGAATCGTCTGGAGTCGGTGCTTATCTAATTTAAAACTGGCAATACCTTTTTTCACAACAGGATGTGGAATTCCGATTGCTAGCGCTAAGCCAGCAGCAGCCATTGCATTTGCAACATTGTGTGGGACAGCTGGCTTAATATCACTTAACTCTGCGATTTCTTCCGCTGCATCGCTAGAAGTTACGAATGCGCGATCAACTAGGAGTTCTTCGACCAATCCGATTTCACCACTCTGTGGTGTTTCAAAACCAAAAAATACTTTTCGACCAGTCCACCCAGCGCTTCGAAGAATTACTTCTGGATCGTTTAAATTCAGTACTGCAAGCTTGCTCTGATTCAATAATTTCATCTTGGCATTGGCATACTCCGAAAAACTGCCATGCCAATCGATGTGATCTTCCGCCAAATTTAGAATTGCAACTGCCTCGTATTCCGGGAGCGTGCTCCAATCAATCTGGAACGAAGATAGCTCGATAGCCAATGTTGAAAATCTATTATCACTTGTTACTGCCTCAACGACAGTTGTTCCAACATTTCCACATGCAATTGCACTCGCGCCAGCGGCGTTCAAAATGGATTCAAGCATCTGGACCGTAGTTGTTTTGCCATTAGTTCCGGTAAGTGCAACCCACTTCTGTTCTGGATTTAGCTCAGATTTCAAATTCCACGCAAAATCTATTTCACTAATTACTTCGACGCCTTTTGCTCGCAAATTTTCGATCACAGGATGGTCTTTGCGCCAACCAGGAGAAACTATCGCCAGTTCAAAACTAACATCTTCCGGTACATCGCTCAGAATTTCAAGGCCATCTAAGTTGGAAGCTTTCTCATCTATTACTTGAAAATTGACACCAATATTTTCAAAATATCGAGCTACAGACTTTCCAGTCGTGCCCGCACCGACTATCAATATATTTTTACTTTGGAGTTCGGCGATATAGGACATTATTGTGAAACAACCCATTGGCCATAGAAGAGTCCGAGGCCTGCTGCAACACTCATTCCAGCCAAAATCCAGAATCGAATAACAATTGTTACTTCGCCCCACCCAAGTAGTTCAAAATGATGTTGAAGTGGCGCCATTTTAAATACGCGCTTACCACCGGAGATTTTGAAATATCCAGTTTGAATAATTACTGAGAGAGTTATCAATACGAATAAGCCGCCAAGTGCCGCTAAAAGTGCTTGAACTCTTAGCACAATTGCGATTCCAGAAATTGCTCCGCCTAAGGCAAGTGATCCAACATCACCCATGAAAATTCTTGCTGGTGAAGCATTCCACCACAAGAAGCCGGCGCAAGCACCTGCAAGCGCAGCAGATAGAACTGCTATATCAAGTGGATCTCGGACGTTATAGCACTGTGCAACATTTGAAATTGCGCAACTTTGTCCGAACTCCCAAACACCAATAACAATAAAAGATAGAAAAGTCATAATGGCTGCTCCGGAAGCTAAGCCATCTAAACCATCAGTGAGATTTACACCGTTTGAACTTCCAAGTACCAGGAAAATAATCCAGATGATTACTAACGCCATTCCAAGCTTTATCGAAGTATCGCGAACTCCGGATAGATAAGTTGAAATTGGGGCTAGGCCAGTACTGTCTTTGAAGTGAAGTCCCGCATAAGCAAATCCAGCAGCCATAACTGCTTGACCAAAGAGTTTCTGCTTGGCGCTAAGTCCAAGTGATTGCTTCCTAGAAATCTTTAGAAAATCATCGATAAATCCAACTAAACCAAGTCCAATGATCAAACCAATAACCAAAAGTGCTGAAGTGGTTATCCCAATTCCAGTAATTGCATGGCTTGCGAAATAAGCAACAACGCTTGCCAGAATAAGAACAATTCCACCCATTGTTGGTGTTCCGCGCTTTACATGATGTGTCTTTGGGCCATCATCTCGAATCATCTGCCCAACACCTTTGCGGGACAAAATTCGAATAAGTGCCGGCGTAAAAATAAAACTTAGTAGAAGTGAGATAGCACCTGCAAAAACAATTCCTTTCACTCGCCCTCTCCCTTCAAATGATCAATAATTGAATCTGCAAGTAGGTTGAATTCACTTGCGCGGGAAGCTTTTACAAGAACAACATCACCAGGTGCTAAATGCTCAACAAGTGAAAGTGCGCTCTCTTTATCTTCGAAATAATGCACAGCGCTCTCACCTCCATCATTCTCGCCTGCCAAGTCATCAAGATATTCCCGGTTACCGATGGCTACCAAGTGGTCTATCCCAATCTCAGTAGCGAGTCTGCCAATTGCGCGATGCTCGGCTGCTGATGACTCGCCGAGTTCTTGCATCTTGCCCAAAAATGCCCAGCTAACTCCCCCAGTTTCCTGGGAAATTAGCGCAAGTGTTCTAAGCGCCGCCGACATGCTCTCGGGATTGGCATTGTAAGAATCGTTTATCATGACGATTTCATTCACGGTTGAAATTTCCATCCGCCACTTACTTGAAACTTCTGCAGTTGAAAGCGCTGCCGATATCGAGTCAATTGAAATCTTTAGTGCTGTGGCAACTGCCGCAGTTGCAAGAGCATTAGCAATTTGGTGCATTCCAAGTAATTGCAAACTTACAGCGGCGCGACCATCAGGTGTCACCAGATCAAAATGTGCGCGGCCTTCGCGAACTTCAATATCTGCTGCTCGAATATCGCAATCGCTCTTCTCGCCAAACATAAGCGTTTTCACGCCATTTGGTGCGATCATCTTTGGTGTGAACTCATCATAAGTTCCAAGAATCGCGATGCCGCCACTTTGAATTCCTGAAATCAACTCTGATTTAGTTTTTGCAATTACTTCACGACTTCCGAATTCACCCACATGTGCTTTACCCACACCAAGCACGACACCTATGTTGGGCTTCGCGATTTCTGCAAGATATGCGATATCACCCAAATGACGGGCGCCCATTTCAACTATACAAAATTTAGTATTTTCATTGCATCTAAGAAGTAAAAGTGGGACACCGAGCTCGTTATTCAAAGATTCTTGAGGTGCAATAGTTTCCCCAGCAATACTCAACACATGATTTAGCAAATCTTTAGTTGTTGTCTTTCCCTGTGATCCCGTAATTCCAATCACCGTCAGATTTTCAAGTTTCGTTCTGAGATGCGTTGCGAGTTTCGTTAACGCCATTTGGACATCAATCACCTTAATTGAAGGGAATTTGCAGGCTTTGCTAACTAACGCAAACTCGCATCCCTTTGAAATTGCTTCTTCAATAAAATTGTGGCCATCGACTTTTTCGCCAACAAACGCTGCAAAGAATGTGTTGACGTCGGCATCTTGCGAATTAATAATTGGATATGCAGATGTAATTGCTGCACCATCGATATTTTGAAGTTCGCCACCGGTAATCTCGGCTATCTCCGCCAGAGTCATAGCAATCATGAGAGTTCCTCGATTGCCCTAGCAAGTTCAATTCGATCATCAAAAGGCAGTTTCTTTCCGGCAATCTCTTGGCCGACTTCGTGCCCTTTGCCCATAACGATTACACAATCCCCAGGAAGTGCACTCGCCACTGCCAGTGCTATTGCCTCTCTGCGATCAACTATTACTGCTGCGCTCTCATCTAAATTCAAAGCTGAAACCATCTCATCTAAAATAGTTTGAGGTGATTCACTTCGTGGATTATCACTTGTAAATATTGCTAAGTCAGATCCAGCTAATAGTTCTCTTCCCATAATTGGTCGCTTGGTTTTATCGCGATCTCCCCCGCAACCAAGAACACCAATAATTCTTCCCTTACAACTCTTACGGAGTGTTGCCAGAGTTCTGGTAACAGCATCCGGTGTATGGGCATAATCAACTAAAGCTAAGAACTTCTGCCCAATATCTACACTTTCAAGTCGACCAGCTGCTCCTTGAATTTGGCCAAAACTATTTCCAATAACCAATGGATCAATTTCGAATTCAAATGCCATAGCAACAGCCATCAATAAATTATCTAAATTGTGCTCTCCTATTAAGTTGATATTGCCTTCAATTAGGATGCCACCTGTGCCACGTATAGCAACTTCATAACCTTTGGCAGTCATTTCAATTCGCTCATATCGCCATTGCGCTGATGGACTGGATCTTGAGAGTGAAATTACAGGAATTTGCGCAGATGTAAAAAGTTTCTGACCGTATTCATCATCGATATTTACAAAGCCTAAATCGCTAAATTCAGAGGTGAACAATTTCGATTTCGCTGCAAAGTAGCTAGCCATATCACCATGAAAATCTAAATGATCTTGAGTTAAATTCGTAAAGCCAACTATTCTAAACTTGCTTCCAGAAACGCGCTTAGCCTCTAACGCATGGCTGCTTACTTCCATGGCTACATGGGATATATGACGTTCCTGCATAGTTGCGAATAAGCTCTGCAGCTCGCTTGCTTCAGGCGTGGTGAAATTTGCGGCAATTTTTTCGGGGCCAATTTCAATTCCGATAGTCCCTACTAAACCAGTAGTTTTCCCAGCTATTTTCAATATCTGATTTAAAATGAAAGTTGTAGTGGTCTTGCCATTGGTGCCAGTTATCCCGGCAATATTTAAGTTATTTGAGGGTGAACCGTAAAACCAGGAACAAAGATCGCCGAGCTCACGCCGCGGATTGGCGATAATTAAGGTTGGCAGCTTATTTCTAATTAGCTCTGCCCCTTTTGAATCCGTTAAAACTGCAACTGCTCCGAGTTTGACTACTTCATCGATAAAACTTGCACCATGTGATTTTGTTCCGGTTAGCGCAACAAAAAGATCTCCAGCTTCAACGGCTCTCGAATCAGATGTAATACCTGTGAATTTAATATCCGAAATGGAATCAACACCTAGAAATCTAGAAAGTTCGGCAACTGATTTGCTGAAATCAGATACTGGACGAATCATTTGGCACTAGCACTTTTCTTGAGTTCGGCTTCAGTTAGTGGGTATGCCAGCAATTTACTCTTCGAAGGTTCAATATGTTTTGACTGCAAAACGAATTTCATAACTTTCGCGAAAACCGGACCGCCAAGCGCGCCGCCCCAGTGCATTCCCTTTGGATCTTGAATCGTCACACTTACAACATAAGCAGGTTTATCCGCTGGCGCAAAGCCAATAAATGAGGCGGTGTATCCGCTGTAGCAAGAGCAATTCGCATTGAATCTCATAGCGGTTCCGGTCTTACCAGCCACGCGATATCCAGGAATTGCAGCAGTAGGAGCAGTTCCATTTGCTGAAACCACGCTCTCAAGCATTTTACGTATTTCTTTAGCTGTGCTCGCACTTATAACTCGTTTAGTTTTTTGGTCTTTCGCCGGAATGTAATTTCCGCTGGCATCAGTAGTTCCGGCAACAACTGTAGGTGTAACTCGCACGCCATCGTTAGCGATTGTTGCGAAAACACTTGTTGCTTGAAGCGCTGTAACTGAATAACCCTGACCAAATGAGAAAGTAGGAAGTGAAGTTCCAGACCAATCTGATACCGGGCGAAGTAACCCTGCTGATTCACCTGGCAAATGTGAGCCAGTGCTCTGACCGAAACCAAAATCCGTTAAATACTTGTAAAGAGTTTTGCTACCAAGCTGTTGACCAATTTGAATAGCGCCAGTGTTACTTGAAACTGCAAGTGCCCCCGTAGCTGTTAAACGCTGTGTTGGATGGCTTTCGTGATCTTTAAATGTTGAACCTGAAACCTTCATTGAATAAGGAATTGTATAAACTGAATTAGCAGTTAATTTCGACTCTTCCATCGCTGCGGCATATGTAATAACTTTTCCAGTCGATCCTGGTTCGTAAACATCCTGCACTGCTGGATTACGAATTACCTCGAGATTTCCAACTATTGGCTTTGATGGATTGAAAGTTGGCGCACTTGCTTGCGCAATAATTGCTCCGGTCTTAGGGTCCATCACAATTACAGTTCCAGACTTTGCGCCTGAACTCTTAACTGCCTTACTAATTGCATCTTGAGCAACCCATTGGATATCACGATCAACAGTTAGGCGAATTGATGTTCCGGCCTTTGCTTCTGTTCTAATTTTTGCCGACCCTGGAATAATTGTTCCAGCGCCATTTTCATATATGTATTGGCCATTAACTCCAGAAAGTTCGCC
>WLIM01000062.1 GCA_009702205.1 Actinomycetota bacterium
CTCTCAAAAGCCTGGGGGTATCCCAAACCCTGCGTGCGTATACGCTCACCATACCCCCGAACACGCTTAGAACTTGGGATTTCACGCCTAAATTGGGGGTAACTCCAATATTTCCTCGGGCGCACCTTGGGATCCCGCCTCATATCCTTCTAAAAAGGCCTCAGCCCGCTCTTTATCGGGATATCTAGCTAAGAATTCATGGAAGTCATCGCCGTGGCCTGCAATCCGCAGATGGATTAATTCGTGGAATAAGACATAGCGCAGCACATAATCTGGCGATCCATTGAGTCGATCTGAAATTCGGATGGTCTTATCAACCGTTGTGCAAGATCCCCAGCGCTCGCGCATTGACCGCCAGGTGATCGAGATTGGGCGCTCGCTAAATTCGGGCAAGAGCTCGGAAATTAACTGATCACTCATCTCAAAAAGTGCGGAGTCACTCTTGCGGAGCCGATTTTCACGTTTTAAAACCAGATCAATCATCTCTGGGATGACTTCAAACTCTTGGCGCCGACTTAAACGGTCGGGAATATGAATTTCAATGACCCCATTTTGGCGAAATGCATGGAGAGTGCGCTTCCTGCGCGAAGATCTGATGACCCTAAATTCTGGAAGCCTGGATAAAAGCTCCTCTTGTTCTTTTTTGATCGATTTTTTGGGGGTAAGAGCAGGCATATTGGGGAAGATATCGGCAAAAATTTCACCTTGGACAAAGTTCTCCACGGATTCGGAGTTATCACCACTTGGAGTGAGGGAATTGCTAGCAAAAAATCCCATTAAATTCCGCTGCCTCCGTTTTCCCCAGTTAAACATGAGTTATCAACAGTTATTAACTCACTATGCACAAGTTTATCAACAGCGGATGAATATTTTGATTTTGAAACCCTAAAGTTTCAATTGAGAAAATAAATTTAATTTAAGGAATCACCAGATGGCACAAGTTGATTATGGCTAGTAATTACTTTAAGTTCTAGCCACGAAGTTCTCGGATAACCGTTCATTGTTTGCAAGGGGAAGGCAAACAAAGAATCGTGCGCCCGGGAACTTCGCTTTTTATTTGACTGATTTTTAAGCAGACCTGATAGTTAAAGCAGGCCCGAGAGATCATCGGGAACGATGGTGCTCTCCAAGAATTTCTTAACATCAGCAAGGTCGCCAACTCTCGGCAAAAGTGCAGGATCTTCCCAGCGCTGGTCACGCTCTGAAACTCCGATTTCACTTTCAACTTCAAACCAGAAGTGTGCACACTCGCGCATTTTTCTAGGTGAAACTTCGAGCCCTAAAAGTGTGGCAAATAATTGTTGAGTTGGAGATTTAGTAGCACGAGCGCGACGAAGAGTTTCACTTAAAGCTGGATAAGAAGGAAGTCGATTTCCAACTGCCTTTGTCGTTACATAATCGATCCAACCTTCAATTAACGCAAGAATTATTTCAAGTTTTGCTAACGCAGCATCTTGCGTTGGGCTCTGCTCTGGTTTAAATAGGCCAGCACTAATTGCAACTGAAATTGACTCTGGATTATTAATATCCAATTCTCCAGTTTCCAATGCGCGTTCTGTCTGTTCCTGAATTGAATCGATATCAATTTTGATCCCAGCACCATATTCAGTGATTGCATCTTTAATATAGGCCGATAGCCAAGGTGTATGTGAGAAAAGCCTTGAAGCAGCAGCTTCTCGAATAGCTAGAAAAATTCGCACTTCATCTAGTGGAATATCTAAGCCCTGCGCCCATTTGGCAACATTTGCCGGAATTAACCGCGCCTCATTTGTAGTTAAAAGCGGTATCGCAACATCGTTTGCGCCAGTAACCGAGACTGCAAGTTGGCCTACTGAAGTCCCTAGCTGACTTGCTATAAGCGATCCCATAAATGCGCGCATGATTGGCGCAACCGCTGCGAGTTCAGGACCACTTACTTCGCCTTCAGCAGCTTCGCCAAGCGGTGTTTGTTTCAAAACATTAGTTAGAGCACTCGCCATTCCATCGGCAAGCGGTTCAATTAGAGCCGCCCAATTTAGAACAGTTGAATCGAGCCAATCACGTCTGCTCCAAGCTGGCATATTTGATCTTGAAAGCGCCGGAAAATTTGTTGCATCATCCAACCAAGTATTTGCAATATCTAGCGCAACTTGGGCATCAGCAATATCTTGCGAACCAATTGGCAGATCTCCTTGAGATGCAACAAATTTTCTTGCAACATCGCGGAGAACTTCTGGAGAAATTAGTGGACCATTTGTGCCAGCGCCACTTGCTGCTGCAAAAAGAGTTTGTGGGTTTAGTCCAAAATTTGAGAGTTGGGCAAAGAGTTCTTTGAAGTTTTCATCGTCTGGCTCACCAATGCCAAAGCCAAAATTGCCGCTCATTACTTTCCCCCTTCAGATCTCTCAATATTCTCAATATTCCCAGTATTCCCAATATTCCCAATATTCCCAATATTCAAGTGAATCATATGTAAGGTAACCAAGCTTGGTGAAAGTTTCTTCCCGAAGTTTGAAATTAAATTAAGCGCATTCGGCACGGAGTTGTTAAGGTGTGCCAATGCTGGTTCACCAGCTTGAAAATTTAAGCAAATATTAAGGAAATTTGGGGTAAGAAAGTGCAGATGATTAGCGCCGCGGCCGCTTCAAGCAGCCCGGCATTTGCCGCCCTAATTTGGTGGTTAGTCCCATTCTTTGCCGTTCTTGGGGCAATCATTTATGTAGTCTGGATTGCGAAATTCAAAGACAAATATGCAAATGAGACAAATCGATCTGTAACGAAGTTTCAATCATTTCAAGACAGCTTCCGCGATGACTCCACACCCAATACCTAGGTATCTTTCACGACCTTCACTCTTCTTCTTAATCGTAATATTAGTTTTTACCCTATTCGTCCCGACTCCATTTGCCGTGATCTCGCCAGGACCTGTAACTGATTTATTGAGTAAAGGTCTAAAAATAACCGGAACGAAAGAGTTAAAGACTAAAGGCAATCTCTACTCATTATCAGTCTATGTAAATAATCCAGGGAGCCGGCCACCAGGTTTCTTAGTTCTTGCTGCTTGGATGTCTGGCAATTCAGTAGTTCTGCCGAATGAAGTTGTTTATGAAGTTGGCGAGACAACTAAGTCGGCTGACAAAGCGGCAAAGAAAGATATGGCTAATTCTGAATCTGTGGCAGCAATTGCAGCTGCAAATTTTTTGAAAGAAATTAACCCCGATGCACCGCTAAATTGGAGCCAATCAGATCTTAAATTTGTGATGAAAAATGTGGGCGGTCCAAGTGCCGGATTAGCTTTTTCATTGGCGCTATTAACAAAATTAAAATTCCCAGAGTTAATCGCTGGCAGAAAAATTGCAGTAACGGGCACGATTAAAGAAAACGGCAAAGTTGGCGCTATCGGTGGCATTGATCAGAAACTTATTGCAGCAGAAAATGCTGGTGCCACGATCGCGATTTTTCCGCGTTCAAATTGCAGAGATATAACCGTTCGGCCAAAGGGATTGGAGTTAGTGGCAGTATCGAATCTAACTGAGGCTTTTCATGGATTAATGAGCCCAAAGATTGCCGCGTCCTTGCGCTGTTCAGGCTGAATTTCGCAACAATTTAACTTTTCTGGTTTGCCCGGTTTTTTGCACTAGGTAGAGTATGGACATGAGTTCATTTCAGTTTCCAGTTAATCCGCTAAAACCAAAACGTCCCGGCCCACTCGCTCTCACCGTAATTGCCCTCGTAATTCTTGGCGCAATCATGGTCGCAATGAGTGGTTTCTATGCCGACCTACTTTGGTTTAGATCAGTTGATTTTCTCTCTGTCTGGAGCACTGTTCTCGCCACCAAAATTACGTTATTCGTAGTCTTTGGTTTAATAACTTCACTTTTCATCACAACTAATATTTATTTGGCATTTAGAAACCGACCAATTTATGTTCCAGTTTCCATAGAAGCCGACAATCTAGAGCGCTATCGCGGTCAACTTGAACCGATTCGCCGTTGGGTATTAATTGCAATTGCTGTTGGTTTCTTTTATTTCGCTGGAACTTCTGGAATGGGTCTCTGGGAATCTTGGTTGCAATTTAAGAACTCGACTTCTTTTGGAGTTAAAGATTCACAATTCGGATTAGACATTTCATTCTTCGTATTCAAATTGCCTTTCTATGAAGCGCTAATCGCATGGGCTATTTCAACCTTGGTATTAACAATCATCGCTGCCGCTGCAGTCCACTATCTATATAGCGGAATCAGATTGCAGGCAGCCGAAGATAAGACAACTGTTGCAGCACGAGTTCAACTCTCAGTACTTCTCGGAATCTTGGTTTTGATTAAGGCAGTTGCCTATTGGTTTGATCGCTACGCCCTTGAGCTTAAAGAGGGAAAGTTAATTACCGGACTTTCCTACACCGATGTAAATGCACTGCTTCCTGCAAAATCAATATTGGCTGGAATCTCATTAATCTGCGCGCTGCTCTTCTTTGCAAATATCATTCGTCGCTCTTGGGTTCTTCCAGCAGCTGGCGTAAGCCTTTTAGTTATTTCATCACTTTTAATTGCCGGTGTTTATCCCGCAGCAATTCAGCAATTCCAAGTAAAGCCAAGCGAGTCTTCAAAAGAGGCACCATATATTCAACGCAACATTGAAGCCACACGCGCTGCTTACGGCTTGAGCGATGTAACAGTTTCGGATTACCAAGCAACTATCGAAACTTCTGCTGGCCAATTAAAGAATGATGAAGCAACAATTTCTAATATTCGCCTACTAGATCCAAATGTGGTTCCAGCAACATTCCGACAATTGCAGCAAATTAAGCCTTATTACAATTTCGCTGATTCACTCGACGTAGATCGCTACACAATTAATGGTGCAAAGCGAGATTCTGTAGTCGCAGTTCGCGAATTGAATATCGAAGGTAACCCAGCGCGTAACTGGATTAACGATCACTTGGTTTACACCCACGGCTTTGGTTTTGTATCAGCACTTGGTAATACCATTGATACAGATGGCAAGCCAACATTTAGCGTTGGCGATATTCCACCAACTTCTGGCCTTGGAAAGTTTGAACCTCGTATTTACTTTGGTGAAAACGTTCCAGATTACTCAATCATTGGTGGCGCAAAAACTAGCAAGCCAACAGAACTCGATTATCCAGATGATAAATCTGCGAATGGTCAGAAGAACTACACATATACCGGCAAGGGCGGAGTCCCAATGGGATCAGTCTTTACCCGTTTGCTATTTGCCATTAAGTATCAAGAACAGCGCATTCTGCTTTCAAACTTGATTAACTCAGATTCTAAAATTCTATTTAACCGAAATCCAAGTGAGCGGGTTGCGAAAGTTGCGCCTTGGCTAACTCTTGATGGAAATATCTATCCAGCAGTTGTCGATGGTCGCATTATTTGGATAGTTGATGGTTACACAACCAGCAATGGCTATCCATATTCCAAAAAGACAAACTTGGCTGATGCAACTACAAACTCTGTTACGACCAGTTCGACTGCAGTTGCCTCATTAGCAAGTAAGAACGTTAGTTATATCCGTAACTCAGTAAAAGCAACAGTTGATGCTTATGACGGCACCGTAAAGCTCTACCAGTGGGATACCAAAGATCCAGTTCTTGCTACCTGGAGCAAATCATTCCCTGGAACAGTTACGCCAAAGAGTGCAATGTCTAAATCTTTGCTAGAACATATTCGCTATCCAGAAGATCTATTTGGTGTTCAGCGCGATGTCTTAAGTACGTATCACGTGAAGACAGCCGATGCGTTTTATGGCGGCCAAGATTTCTGGCGCGTTCCTACTGACCCATCTTCAATGGGTGCAAATGCGGGAATCCAACCTCCTTATTACATGACGCTAAAAGTTCCAGGTCAAGATAAAGCTGCATTCTCAATTACTTCATCATTCGTACCACGAGGAAATCGTCAGAACTTAACTGCATTCGCAGTTGTAAATTCTGATAACGGCCCAGATTACGGAAAAATTTCAGTTCTTCAGCTTCCACGTTCAACAAATATTTCGGGTCCATCTCAGGTTGCTTCTAACTTTGAAGCTAAGCCAGATGTGGCACAAGCACTTTCATTGCTGCGTCAGGGTGGCTCTGATGTTGTTCTGGCTAACTTGTTGACACTTCCAGTTGGTGGCGGATTGTTGTATGTCCAACCAGTTTATGTTCGTGCAACTTCTAACACTTCTGCATATCCATTGCTCCAGAAAGTATTGGTTTCATTTGGAGATGTAATCGGGTTTGATGACACTCTAAAGGGTGCACTCGATCAGGTATTCGGTGGAAATTCTGGAACTGTTTTGAATAACACTTCACAATCAGCTACCGGTGGATCCAAAAATTCAAATACAGCTGGAAATTCATCACTTAAGTCAGCACTTGATAGCGCAAGAACAGCGTTAGCCGATTCACAAGCTGCACTTAAGAAGGGTGATTTCACTGCATATGGCAAAGCTCAAGATCGCTTGAAAGCAGCGATTGCAGCCGCTATCGCAGCGCAAAAGTAATAAGCAGCGCAAAAGTAATTTGGGTAATTAAAGCTTTCGGCATAAGATTGCCGAACCGACGCGGGGTGGAGCAGCTCGGTAGCTCGCTGGGCTCATAACCCAGAGGTCATAGGTTCAAATCCTGTCCCCGCTACCAATTAATTGCAGACGATGGCTTACTGAAAATTGTGCGTAAGCCAG
>WLIM01000063.1 GCA_009702205.1 Actinomycetota bacterium
AGAAAACAGTAGAGGCGATGGCACCTTCACCTGCATTTTCATATGTCTATATAAATCACTTAGACGCAGCGGGCCATGATGATGGTGTTGGTTCAGAAAAGTGGATGTTGGCTCTTGCAACAGTTGCTGAATTAATTACTGGACTTAGAGATCGGCTTCCAAAAGGAACTCGGCTCTGGGTTACCGCTGATCACGGGATGATAAATGTTGGCGAGAAAATAATTTTGGGCGATGGAAATAACCTTATGGAAAATATCTCTTTGGTTGGTGGGGAACCAAGAGCGCGGCATATGTATGTAAAGGCGGGAAGTCTTGCAGAGACGGTTGCTAATTGGCGGGAAGTTTTGGGAGCGAAGGCAGATATTTATACCCGTGATGAAGTTATCTCCGCTAAGTTATTTGGCCCTGAAATCTCGCTAGATAGCAGTGAACGCATGGGTGATTTTATTGTTATCGCAAATGAAGAAATGATTTTGATAGACCCAACTCGCGTAAAAGAAGAGAGCAAGATGGTTGGCCATCACGGTGGCTTAAATCAAATAGAAGTAGATATTCCACTTCTAAGCGCTTTAATTTAAAGCTTATTCATCCTCGGACTTTGAGCCGCCGAACATGATGTCATCCCATGATGGCAATTTCGGACGCTTAATAACGCCATCTGAAACTGGATCTGACTCATCAACAATTTCAATGTCTAACTCTTCGGCGAAAAATTCTTCATCTTCAGTAACAATTTCTGTGACTGTTACTTCTTCCCGAACTGCAACTAGACGAGGCGCAGGTGGTGGCGGGGTAGAAGGTGCAAAAGGAGTTGGTTCTTGGGAATTTATAAAACCATGACTTGCTGTTCTTGGACGCGCCTCTTTGGCATCGCCAGAAATCCAGCGCGCAGAATCATCTTGTGCAATTAGAATTCGATTTCCTAATTCAAAGTTCCAATTAGCTTCTGCTGTTCCATCAATATTTGGATAATGAACAACTATGTTCCAAGTTCCATCGCCATTGCGATGAGTGTTCCATTCGACTTGTTCCATATCCACACCATGTCCTGCTAATTGCTCGAGGCTGGCTTCGGCAAGTGTTGGTGATGTTGCTTCGCGTCTAAGGTTTGATTTAAGTGCAGTCTCAATCACATATGCTCGTTCTTGAAGTATTGGGCCAGCAAACTTTTCAATCTTCTCAATTGACCAATCTGTTGTCCGAGAAATAGACGGCATGCTCTCACCACCACGAAGTCTGGCTTGGATTTCTTTAACGCTAAAAGATGGGCGCTCATCAACTGGAGCAACTGAAGTTAATCGAGGTTGTGTAACAGTAGATTTAAGAGCCTCAGTAATTGGTAATGAATATTTAGCGCCAGAAGCATCAGTTAATTCGATAGCGCCACCATCTGCCATGCGCCCAACTAATTGAAGTTCGGCTAGGTTCGGGTTTGTCTCATCACTCACGGGTGTAACTCTGCCATAGGGGGTGAGAAAAAGTGGGTAGCAACGAGTGGTTAAATTCTCCAGTGAAGAGCGAACTTAAAGCCGAACTCCTGGACCTAGCTATTTCCATTGCGAAGCAAGCCGGGGAGTTGCTTATGGCCCGCCCTGATGTCTTTGATTTAGAGATGAAATCTTCGGCCATCGATTTTGCTACTCAAATGGACATAGCAAGTGAGAAGTTGATTGTCTCTAAGATTCTAGAAGCAAGACCAGACGATGGAATCATTGGTGAAGAAGGAGCTTCAATTCCTTCAAAATCCGGAGTCACTTGGGTCATTGATCCACTCGATGGCACGGTCAATTATTTCTATGGAATTGCCGGATGGAATGTGAGCATTGCTGCAAAAGATAGCGAAGGCGTCCAAGTTGGTGTCGTTAATGCGCCATCAATTAATTCATTTTGGTCAGCAACAAAAGATGGTGGTGCAACTTGTAATGGGAAGAAAATTAAGTGCAATGATCCGGTGGAATTTAATCGGGCGCTAATTGCAACTGGTTTCTCCTACGACGTCGCAGATCGCGAAGCCCAAGCCGCATTAGTTTCGAAATTATTACTTGAGATACGAGACTTGCGAAGAATTGGCGCGGGCGCCGCAGATTTATGTTTAGTTGCAACTGGTCGGTTAGATGGATTTTACGAACGCGGTTTAAATGAATGGGATTTGGCTGCCGGGGGATTAATTGCAACCGAGGCCGGGGCTCTAGTCACTGGCAGAAATGGTGGCCCAGCAGGCAAAGAGATGGTCATCGCAGCTGGAGCGCATTTGCACGCCCGTTTGGTTGCCGAGATCGGCTAAGGACTCGAATTGGTCGGATAGGGGTGGCTGTGGCAAGATACGGGGTCTGCGCTTAAAAATGCGCTAAGAGATTAGCCCTAGATTTACTATAGAAAAGGAAATGCCATGAACGTGTTAGACGCGGTTGATGCCGCATCACTTCGCTCCGATGTTCCAACCTTCCGTTCTGGAGACGAAATCAAGATTCACGTTCGTGTTATTGAAGGTAACAAGAGTCGTATTCAGGTTTTCCAAGGTCTAGTAATCCGCCGCCAAGGTGCTGGCGTTCGCGAAACTTTCACAATTCGTAAGCTTTCTTACGGCGTCGGAGTTGAACGTACATTCCCAATTCACACACCAGTAATTGAAAAGTATGAAATGGTCCGTCGCGGAGATGTCCGTCGCGCAAAGCTTTACTACCTACGCGACCTTCGCGGTAAGGCTTCAAAGATCAAAGAGCGCCGTGGTGTTGGTGGCGAATTTATCGTTGAAGAAGTAATCGCAGCTCCAGTAGTTGCAGCTGCTCCAGTTGCCCAAGTTGAAGAGGCACCAGCGGTTGAAGTTGTAGAAGCTCCAGCAGTTGAAGTTGCGCAGACAACGGAAGCCGTTGCTGAAACAACTCCAGAAGCGTAAATAACTTTTTAGTGCGTTTGAATTAAATGCGCGCTCCAAAGAAAGGTTCGCTACTTCGCGAACTTCCAATCATCATAGTTGCGGCTTTAGTCGTATCTGTCGTTGTTAAAACTTTCTTAATTCACTTTTTCTATATCCCATCAGGTTCGATGGAGAACACGCTCCAAATTGGCGATCGAATTGCAGTTAATAAACTTGCAAGTTACTTCAGCGATATTAAGCGTGGGGAAGTAGTTGTTTTCAGAGATCCTGCTGGCTGGCTTGGCGCACCTGCTGAAAGCACCGATCCAAAAGTTATCTCAACTATAAAGAGCGGCTTAGTAACGGTTGGAGTTCTCCCAGATCCTGCAAAACAATATTTGATTAAGCGCACCATCGGTGTTGGCGGCGATACTGTCACTTGCTGTGATGCCAAGGGTTTCTTAACGGTTAACGGAAAATCAATTAATGAGCCATATATTTTCACTGGCAACAAACCGAGTGATAGCGACTTCAAAGTAACTGTTCCACAAGGTTTCATCTGGGTAATGGGTGATCATCGTGGTGCAAGTGCGGATTCAAGATTCCATACCGATGACATTCATAAAGGAATGGTTCCACTTTCTTCAGTTGTTGGCCGCGCAGCTTTCGTAGTTTGGCCATTTAACCATGTGAAATTCTTAAGTGTCGGCAGCGATTTATCTAAGGTAGCTGTAACTAAAACTAAGTAATGAAGCACATCGGAAAGATCGAATCCACGCTAATTGCTTCAGGCATTAAAGAGATTGCTGGAGTAGATGAAGCCGGACGCGGACCTTGCGCTGGACCACTTGTCGTAGCAGCAGTAATTCTTAAAGATCCATTTGCGGTAGAGCTCGAAAGAGTTAGGGACTCGAAAGAGCTTTCAGAGAAATTACGGGAAGAGCTTTTTGATGTTGTTATCGAACAAGCTAAGGCTTATGCAATTATCGAAATATCAGTTGAGGAAATTGATAGTTTTGGACTTCACAAATCAAATCTAGAAGGAATGCGCCGCGCAGTAAATTCACTTACAACAATCCCAGAATATGTCCTGACCGATGGCTATCCAATTGATGGTCTAGCAATTCCAAATCTCGCAGTTTGGAAGGGCGATCAAGTCGCAATTTCTATAAGTGCAGCATCGATTCTCGCCAAGGTTTATCGTGACCGCATAATGGTGAAATTAGATAGCAAGTATTCGGGATATGGCCTAGCCAAACACAAGGGCTATATAACAGCGGCACACACCAAAGCTTTGGGTGAATTGGGCGTAACTGCGATCCACCGTAAATCATTCGCGAATATCGCAGCACTTATTAACAAGTAAACACCGCACACAACTAATTAGATACTTGTTTTTTATTAAAGGTTATTGATTTAGCCTCACCCTTCTATGGGTACAAAACAATTAATAGGCGCACTTGGAGAAGATTTTGTTGCTAAGTATTTGGTGGCAAAGGATTATGAAATTCTCGATCGCAACTGGCGAATTCGAGAGGGCGAAATTGACTTAGTTGCGATTTCTAAACATGGCATTGTCGTATTTGTTGAAGTAAAGACTCGGACCAGTATCGCTTTCGGCCATCCACTTGAAGCAATAACTAAAGAAAAGGCATATCGTCTACAACGGCTGGCCCTGGCCTGGTTAACAGTTCATCACAAATGGGGCTTTGAATATCGAATAGATGCTGCTGCTGTTCTCATTTCAAAGGGCGAGAAGTTCGAAATTGATTATCGAATCGCTGTTTTATAAATGTCGCTAGCTATGACATCAAGCGTTGCGCTCACTGGGCTAATTGGAAATCTTGTAGAAGTCGAAGTAGATATTTCAGATGGTCTGCCTGGATATGTCTTACTGGGGCTGCCGGATGCTGCGCTAAATGAATCCAAGGATCGAGTTCGTGCCGCACTTATAAATAGTGGTGAAACCTGGCCCAACAAGAAGGTTACAGTTTCGCTTTCGCCAGCTTGGCTTCCAAAGAGTGGTTCCGGTTTTGATTTACCCATTGCAATTGCGCTTTTAATGGCACAAGGACTAATTCCAAAAGATGAAGCAACTCCAACAATCTATTTAGGGGAATTATCTTTAGATGGCCAAGTTCGCTCGATTCGGGGTGTGCTGCCGTCGGTGTTAGCGGCTAAAAATAATGGATTCGCACGGGCACTAGTGCCTTTCAAAAATTATGCAGAAGCCAAATGTGTATTTGGAATTAATGTAATAGCAATTAACTCATTAGATGATGCGCTTCGATATTTACGAACTGGCGAAATTCCAAATTCACCCGAAGAGCTAGAAAGAGATGAAACTGACTATTTCTTAGATTTGTGTGATGTTGCAGGACAACTTGGTGCCCGTAAAGCCTTAGAGATAGCAGCAATCGGTGGGCATCATCTGCTTTTAATAGGTCCACCTGGAACCGGGAAGACTATGTTGGCCGAACGCATCCCATCCATACTTCCGCCACTCGATGAAGAGTCCATCTTGGAAGTTACTGCTATTCATTCAATCGCAGGAACACTTTTAGATCGCGCGCTCTTATCTAAACTGCCGCCCTTCGTTTCACCACATCACACAACAACTGCGCCCGCAATGATTGGCGGCGGTGCACATGCAATTAGGCCAGGTGCAACTTCACTGGCACATAAAGGTGTTCTCTTTATTGATGAAGCTCCAGAATGTGCACGTGGAGTTTTAGATTCACTTAGACAGCCACTCGAATCTGGCAATCTAACTATTTCTAGGGCTGTTGGTTCGGTCACATACCCCGCAAGATTTATGTTGGTACTTGCTGCCAATCCTTGTCCGTGTGGCAGGTTTAGTGGAAGAGGTAGAAGTTGTACCTGCACTCAAGTGGCAATAAGAAGGTATCTTCAAAGATTATCTGGTCCGCTATTAGACCGAATCGATATTCGAGTCTTTGTAGATTCGCCTAGCCGAGCAGAGATGGCGAGTGATCAACTCGGAGAATCAAGTGCCACAGTTCGAAATCGTGTAATTCTCGCTCGGAAAATTGCAGACCAGCGCTTTGCGGATTGCAATTGGAAATTGAATTCACAAATACCGCCAAGTGAATTGCGTAAACGTTTTAGAGCCGAGAAACAAGGGATGAACTTCTTACACACCGAGTTGGATAACGAAAGGTTAAGTGCGCGTGGATTTCATAAAGTTCTGCGTATCTCTTGGAGTATCGCCGATTCACATGGCCATCAGATACCCAATCGTGATGATGTCGAAGCCGCCTTTAGATTGCGAGAAGGAATGGAGTTGATGGCTTGAACACTTTCTTAGCACGAGCCCAACTATTTTCTGCCATCGAAGGCGGATCAATATTCTGGAGCAATGAAATTATCACTCGAGGCGCAATAGAAGTAAGAGATCGAATTATTGCCGGGCGTTATGGTGAACAGAATTCAGCGCTAAAAATCGCAGAGCGCCTAAAGCAATCAAGTGGGGAAGAGGTCTTAGCTGAGATTTCTAAAGCTGGTGCGTTTATTCTCACTCCAGAAGATATTGATTGGCCGCATTTTTTGAGTGATTTAGTGGCGCCCCCTATTGCACTTTTGATCAAAGGCCAACGCGAGTATTTACCAAACTTAATCAATTC
>WLIM01000064.1 GCA_009702205.1 Actinomycetota bacterium
ACAAACATGATTGAGTAAATTTCAACAGGAACGCCGCAGATTAGACGCCCCGAAATGATTTTTGTTGACATTAAAAACTCTCCTACAAATCTCGGAGTGGGTTGTGAGGGACTCGAACCCCCGACCCGGTGATTAAGAGTCACCTGCTCTACCAACTGAGCTAACAACCCGTGCTCATTCAAAGGGGGAAACTTCGAATGCATCGCAGACCCTATCAGCGAGAAGGGGTGTGTGCAAAAGCCTAAAGTGCGTCAAATCCTCGCTCATTTGTGCGAACTCGGACCACAGTTTCTACTGGAGTGACCCAAACTTTTCCATCGCCGATGGAACCAGAATTCGCAGTATTTACTACAAGATCAAGAATGCGATTTAGGTCTGCATCATCGACAAGTACTTCAATTCGAACTTTAGGAATTAAATCAACAACATATTCGGCGCCGCGGTAAATCTCAGTGTGGCCCTTTTGGCGACCGAATCCACTTGCTTCAGAGACTGTCATGCCGTGAATTCCATTTGATTGCAGAGCAACTTTTATGTCATCGACTCTTGCTGGCTTAACGATTGCAGTTATCAGTTTCATGATTAGTAATCCTAGTTCTAGTTATCGGCTTGTAAATGGGTTGATGTCATATGCGGATTCTGCGTGCGTAGTTGTGTCGAGACCTTCAAGTTCGACATCACGACGGACTCTAAATCCGATGGTCTTTTGAATGACTTTCGCAATTATGAAAGTTGCGATGAATGAATATGCTGCAGTAGCAAGAACGGCAATTATTTGTTTTGTCAGAAGTGAAGCTGAACCAGAAACAATTAATCCATTTCCGCCTAATTCATTTACGGCTGTTGTTCCGATTAATCCAATTGCAATCATTCCAACGATTCCGCCGACGCCATGAACGCCAACAACATCTAGCGAATCATCATAATTAAATTTATATTTACGAGAGACGGCCCAAGCTGAAACTGCGCCACCTATCAATCCAATTGCAAGTGCGCCAAGTGGAGTTACGAATCCGCAAGCAGGTGTGATTGCCACAGCACCGGCCACAGCACCAGATGCAACACCGAGAGTTGTTGCTTTGCCACCTTTAATTTTTTCATAAACCAACCAAGACATTGCAGCACCCGCAGTTGCAACCTGAGTATTAATCATTGCGGTTGCAGCTAAACCAGATGCACCAAGTGCAGAACCAGCGTTGAAACCAAACCAACCAAACCAGAGCATTCCTGCACCTAGTAGAACCAGTGGCATGTTGTGCGGGCGCATTGGATCGCGTTTAAAACCTTCGCGTTTGCCAAGAACTATTGCGAGAGCAAGGGCTGCTGCGCCAGAGTTAATTTCGACAACAGTTCCACCCGCGAAATCGAGTGCACCTAGTTTGTCGATTATCCATCCGCCGTTGCCACCTTGTGATGCAAAAGCCCAGTGCGCGATTGGTGCATAAACCAAAGTTATCCAGAGACCAACAAAAATAACCCAAGAACTATATTTTGCGCGATCTGCAATTGCGCCAGATAAAAGTGCGACAGTGATAATTGCAAAAGTAAGTTGGAACATCACAAAAGCGAGAGATGGAATCGTATGGCCTTCGCCGCCGACAACTTGATCAATTGTGTTGTTAAGTCCGAGGTGATCAAAATTTCCGATAATTCCGCTGCCGGTGTCTTTTCCGAAGATAATTGAATAGCCGTAGATAACCCAGATAATCGTTGTCACACCAATTGCCGCGAATGACATCATCATCATATTTAACGTGCTCTTTGCGCGCACCATGCCGCCGTAAAAGATTGCAAGACCTGGTGTCATGAATAGAACTAGAGCGCCGCTCATTAGAACCCAAGCGGTATCGCCAGTATTAATGCCGGACATCATCACCTCATTTGTTTAGTTAGCTGAGATGGGGAAGTGGTTACTTAATTAGTGCTGCTTAAAACGATTGTAGGAATTTACTATCTCTTCTTGGGCTGCATCGTGATTTACCCATTCGCCACCATGGACTTCTTTGCCGGGCTCTAGAGTTTTATAAACTTCGAAGAAGTGTTTAATTTCTTCTAGCTCGTAATAAGGAACATCTGCTAAATCTTTGAGGCCAGACTTTCTAATATCTCCAGCAGCAACACAGAGGAGTTTGTCATCTCCGCCTTTTTCATCGGTCATACGGAACATTCCGATTACGCGACATGAAACGACGCAGCCAGGAAAAGTTGGTTCATCCAACATGACGAGTGCATCAAGAGGATCACCATCATTTGAAAGTGTGTTCTTTACGAAGCCATAATCATGTGGGAATCGAGTTGCGGTAAAGAGCATTCGGTCTAAGCGAACTTCACCGGTCTCATGATTGATTTCATATTTATTTCTAGACCCGGCGGGGATTTCGATGACAACATCGAAGACCATAGATTCCATCGCAGGTCTCCTCTTAAGTAAGTATTGCTAAAAAGTGGGGTGATCGACGGGGCTCGAACCCGCGACATCTCGGACCACAACCGAGTGCTCTACCAGCTGAGCTACGACCACCACGAGGTGCTAATACTACGGTAATAAAAAGGTGAAATAAATTTAATTGTTCGGAATGAAGATGGCCTTGCGGTAATACTCGAGCTCTTCGATTGAATCCCGAATATCGCCAAGGGCCCGGTGGTTGCCAGTCTTCTTTGGAGCGGCGAAGTAAATGCGGGGGTACCAACGGCGAGCTAATTCCTTGATGGAAGAAACATCGATTGTCCGATAGTGAAGGTAGGCATTTAGTAGCGGCATATCGCGGGCAATAAAGGATCGGTCGGTGCCAACAGAATTTCCAGCTAGCGGAGACTTTCCGGCTCCAGGTGCATATTTTTCTAGGTAGGCAATTATTTCGGCTTCGGCCGCAGCCAGCTCTACGCCATTTGGAATCTCGGTGATTAGACCGGATTCGGTATGCATATTGGTAACAAATTCATTCATGCCTGCAAGCTGTTCTGGGGTGGCCCTAATAACTAGGTCAACGCCTTCGCCCAGGATATTTAGCTCGGAATCGGTAACTAGGACTGCAATCTCAACTAGGACATCTTTGGTTAAATCCAGGCCGGTCATCTCGCAGTCGACCCAAATTAGGTTCGGTGATTCATTTTTCTGGGCCATTAGTAGAGCCTAAACCAGAAGGGGCTTTGGGCTGTAATTTCACCATTCGTTCACCTTGGGTTCACCTTCGTTCCACATTCGAAAACCCACTTGCCATAACAATCGGCTCGTGAGCACAACTGCGCCCAAGGCCAAACCACCGGTTTCAACGCCGGATAAGCGCGAGATTACAACCAAACCAAGATTTTCAGACAAAGTATTTCGCGGTGTAGCAACTGCCGGCGGACTTTCATCACTTGTGATTTTAGGTTTAATTTTAATTTTTCTAGGTTACCAAGGTTTTCAAGTTCTTCGATCTGAAGGAATTGGATTTATAACTGGAAGCAATTGGCAAGTCATGCAAGACAATGCCGGAAATACAGATTTGGCGGCATCAACATTTGGTATTGCTGCGATGTTGGTTGGAACTTTGTTGTGTGCCGCGATGGCCGTTGTGATTGCAGTTCCAATCTCAGTTTTATGCGCACTCTATTTAACTTTTTATGCGCCACAGTTCTTGAAGAAAATTATGGTTGCCGTTATTGATCTTATGGCAGCATTTCCATCAATTCTTTTCGGTATGTGGGGCTTCTTTATTCTGATGCCACATGTTGAATATTGGGGCCGATTAATCCACAAATACTTTAGTTGGATTCCAATATTTAAAATGGAGATTCCAGTATTTACGCGCTCGCCATTTGTAGCAGGTGTTGTTCTAGCAATCATGATTATTCCGATTATCACTTCGGTATCACGTGAAATTTTCTCGCAAACACCATTGGATCGCGTACAAGCCGCCTACGCTCTTGGTGCAACTCGTTGGTCCATGATTCGTGCAGTTGTAATCCCATACGGAAAGAGTGGCGTAGTAGGTGGCGCAATGCTTGGTCTTGGTCGCGCGATGGGTGAAACAGTTGCGGTTTACACAGTTCTAAACTTGGTTTACCAAATCAACTGGCACGTATTGATCGGTGCCGGTGGAAACGTTGCTTCAATGATTCTGCTTAAGTTTGGCGAAGCCGGACCAACTGAAACACGTGCTCTAATGGCCGCAGGATTAGTTCTCTTCTTGCTTACCCTTTTAGTGAATTCGATTGCGAATACAATCGTAAGTCGCACCGGAGGTAAGGGTCGATGAGTCAAACAACAGGCACCAAGATTAAGCCGACTCGTCCTTGGAAGCGGACTCCAAAACAACAGGCACTAATTACCTTAAATCTTCTGATTGGCGCTGTAGTTAGTTACTTGGTTGTGCTTGCGACTCCAATGAAAGGCAAGCTGGCATACCTGGCAATCTTTTTTATTGCCGTGATAGTCGTCAATTTTGTTGAGAGTTATATAAAGAGTGGATTGGCCGCGGCGAAAGATTCCATAGCAACATCTTTTGCTACCGCTGGTTTGATAATTGCCGTAGTCCCAATATTTAGTATTTTATTTACAATTTTTGATCGCGGACGTGCCGGACTTAATTTCAATCTCTTCTTGCACGATATGAAAGCTAACGGACCAAACGATCCACTCGGTCAAGGTGGATTGTTGCATGCACTTGTCGGGTCAGGAATTATGGTTGGGATTGCGCTATTAATTAGTCTTCCAATTGGAATTCTTACTGCAATTTATTTAACTGAAATCAAAGGCATTTATTCACGACCAATTAAGTTCTTAGTTCAAGCAATGTCTGGTGTGCCTTCAATTGTTGCCGGCCTATTTATTCTTTCTGCAATAGTCTTTCCAATTACTAAATCCTCATCAGGACTTATGGGTGGATTTGCGCTTTCAATCTTGATGATTCCAACGATTGCTAGAACATCGGAAGAAGTTTTATTATTAATTCCCAATGATCTTCGCGAAGCTGGTGTTGCACTCGGTGGAACTCAGTGGCGAACAATTTCGCTAATTGTTGTGCCTGCAGCCAAGAGCGGTTTGATTACTGCAACCATTCTTGGTCTTGCCCGTGTAGCAGGTGAAACTGCGCCACTAGTTTTAGTCTCCGGTGGCGGTGATGCTGTGAATCCAAATCCATTTCACGCGCCAATGGGCTCACTACCTTTCTATATCTGGAAGGGCTTCACTTTTGGAACGCCAGAATCAATTGCTAGGTCTTGGGCTGGAATTTTTGTTCTGTTATCTTTAATTTTCTTATTGTTTATTGCAGCTAGAACTTTAAGCGGAAGTGGGTCAAAGAAGTGATCAATCCAAGCGAGGATGGAAACGACGAAATGGAAACAAAACCAATAACTTCATCTCTTTCCGATGTTGCAAAAGCAACGCAAGCTCGTAAGCAACCAGGTTCTGGTGCACTGGGCGTTGGACTTGAGGCACGGGGGATTCATGCTTGGTTCGGGGACAAATTAGTTCTTCGTGATATCTCACTCGACTTCTGGTCTGGAACTGTTACGGCTTTAATCGGACCATCTGGTTGCGGTAAGTCAACTTTTATCCGCACACTAAATCGCATGCACGAATTTATTCCTGGCGCTGCGATGGCCGGTGAAGTTTTATTAAATGGCCAAGATATTTATGAACAAGGTACAGATGTAACAAAGATTCGCTTAAAGGTTGGAATGGTTTTCCAGAAGCCAAATCCATTCCCATCTATGACAATTGCGGATAACGTTTTAGCGGGACTCAAACTTGCCCAATTAAAAACGGAAAACAAGGATGATCTTCTTGAAGAGTGTTTAGAACGTGCCGGGCTTTGGAATGAAGTAAAAGACCGCTTGAACGCCTATGGCGGCTCGCTTTCAGGTGGCCAACAACAACGTTTATGTATTGCGCGCTCACTCGCAGTCCGCCCAGAAGTTTTATTAATGGATGAACCATGTTCTGCCCTTGATCCAGGATCTACCTTAAAGATTGAAGAGACAATTCAACACCTCTCTTCCAGTATGACAATCATTATTGTGACTCACAATATGCAACAAGCTGCCCGCGTATCTGATTACACAGGTTTCTTCTTATCAGATGGCGGACCTGGTGAACTTGTTGAGGTTGGGCCTACAAGTGAAATCTTCTCAAGACCAAAAGATATTCGTACCGAGAACTACGTGACTGGGCGTTTCGGCTAAAATCGACTAAAACCGGTTTACCAACTGTTCACCTAATTGTTGGTCGCTGTTTGGCATTAAAACCCAATCGATTAACCAGAAGTGAATACTTTTCCTCTTAGACAAAACGTCTATTTATCCGAACAAGGGGAAAAATGAAACTTTCTAAATCAATCAAGGTTCTAGGCGCAGTTATTGCTGTTGCCGTCCTTGCAGCTCCATCTGCTGTTGCAGCTGTTTCACTAACTGGTGCGGGCGCTACATTCCCTGGCCCAATCATCGAAGCTTGCAAAGCTGGATATAACA
>WLIM01000065.1 GCA_009702205.1 Actinomycetota bacterium
AGTGCACTTGCCCAAATCGAGCGTCAATTCGGTAAGGGTTCAGTTATGAAGATGGGCGATCGCGGCCCACAAGTTATGGAAGTTATTTCAACTGGTTCAGTTGCACTAGATATCGCACTCGGAATCGGCGGTCTACCGCGTGGACGTATCGTAGAAATTTACGGACCAGAATCTTCAGGTAAGACAACTGTCGCACTTCATGCAATTGCAAATGCGCAGAAAGCTGGCGGTATCGCTGCATTTATCGACGCAGAACACGCGCTAGATCCAGAGTACGCACGCAAATTAGGTGTTGATATTGACGCTCTTCTAGTTTCACAACCAGACACAGGTGAACAAGCACTTGAGATCATGGATATGTTGGTTCGCTCTGGCGCAATCGATGTCATCGTTGTTGACTCAGTTGCAGCGCTCACACCTCGCGCAGAAATCGAAGGCGAGATGGGTGATTCACATATGGGCTTGCAGGCACGTTTGATGTCTCAGGCGCTTCGTAAAATTACTGGTGCGCTTCATCAATCAAATACAACAGCAATTTTCATTAACCAACTTCGCGACAAGATTGGTGTCTTCTTCGGAACACCAGAGACAACAACAGGAGGAAAAGCACTTAAGTTCTACGCTTCAATCCGTCTTGATATCCGTCGAATCGAAACTCTTAAAGATGGCAATGATGCGGTCGGAAACCGTACTCGCGTAAAGGTTGTTAAGAACAAGATGGCCCCACCTTTCAAGCAAGCAGAGTTCGACATTATTTACGGTGTTGGAATCTCACGCGAAGGTTCACTAATCGATCTTGGTGTTGAAGTCGGCATTGTTAAGAAGGCCGGAGCTTGGTACACCTATGAATCTGATCAACTAGGTCAAGGTAAAGAGAATGCCCGCGCATTCTTGATTGATAATCCTGATCTAGCTAATGACATCGAAACAAAGATTCGTGAACATTATGTTCCAGTCGTTGTTGATGCTGAACTCGTAGCTGCAATTGATGAAGCAACCGCTGAGGTTGAGTTCTAATAAATTGAGCAACAGTAGAGAGATTGAAGCTGATCCCTACTCTTTCGCACTAACCACGGCGCACTATGCCTTGGCACCGCGTGCAAAGAGTAGGGCTGAGCTACATGCCCACTTGAAAAAACGTGGCGTGGAAGATGAGATTGCCGCTGCAGTTCTAGATGAATTAGAGCTACAAGGTCTCTTAAATGATTTGGAATTCGCACAGATCTGGAGCGAATCACGTCAGCGTCAGAAGAAGTTATCTAAGCGATCCATTGCCCAAGAGCTTAAGTTCAAAGGCGTATCTCAAGACATCATCGATGAAACGATCGAAAATATTGATGATGAGGATGAATACAAAATGGCCTTCACCTTGGCAGAGCGTAAATTCCGCTCATGTTCACACCTCGAACATGATGTCGTATACCGAAGAGTTCACGGCCTGCTCTCGCGAAAAGGTTTTAGCCATTCAATATCTTCTCGCATCATGCGGGAATTGTTAGGAAGCAACAACTCCTAACTAAGATTGGCCACTATGGATAGCCAATTAAAAGCCCGATCATTTGTGGTCGAAACCTATGGCTGTCAGATGAATGCGCATGACACCGAACGTATTTCAGGTTTATTGCTTGACGCGGGATATGTGCAGGCTATTGAAGGCAGCGATCCAGATTTAGTTGTATTCAATACCTGCGCAGTCCGCGAAAATGCCGACAACAAACTCTATGGAAATCTCTCATTCTTAGCACCGCGCAAAAAGAGTGATCCTAATTTCCAAATCGCAGTTGGCGGTTGCATGGCGCAAAAGGATCAAGAATCAATTATTAAACGTGCGCCATATGTGGATGTGGTCTTTGGAACTCATAACATCGGTTCACTTCCCACACTTTTAGAGCGTGCCCGTATTGAAGAAGAGTCACAAGTGGAGATCAAGGAATCACTTGAACATTTCCCATCCACACTTCCCGCCAGGCGCCATTCTGCATTTAGCGCATGGGTTTCAGTATCAGTTGGCTGCAATAACACCTGCACATTTTGTATCGTCCCCTCGCTGCGTGGAATTGAGAAAGATCGCACCGAAGCAGACATCTTGAATGAAGTTAAAGCAGTAGTAGATCAAGGCGTTGTTGAAGTCACCCTGCTCGGTCAAAATGTAAATGCCTATGGTGTTGAATTTGGAGATCGCGGCGCTTTTGCAAAACTCTTACGTAAATGTGGCGAGATTTCTGGGCTAGAACGGGTTCGATTTATGTCCCCACACCCTCGAGATTTCACCGATGATGTAATCGCTGCAATGGCAGAAACTCCAAATGTTGCGCCACATCTGCATATGCCACTTCAATCAGGTTCTGATCGAATTCTCCAAGCGATGCGCCGCTCTTATCGCAGTGATCGCTACTTAGGCATTATCGAAAAAGTTCGCAACGCAATTCCAAATTCCACAATTACAACCGACATAATTGTTGGCTTCCCTGGTGAAACCGATAGCGACTTCGAAGCAACAATGAATTTAGTCAAGGAAGTTAAGTTTTTAGCTGCTTATACCTTCCAGTATTCCAAGCGTCCTGGGACGCCTGCGGCAACGATGCCTGATCAAATTAGCGACTCAGTTATGAAAGAGCGATACGACGCCCTCCATATTTTGCAGCAAGAGATGTCGCAAATAGTTAACCAAGAAGTTGTTGGCACTTCTCAAGAGATATTAGTTGCAGATTACGAAGGTCGCCGCGACGATGGCAAAGCCCGAATGACCGGTCGCACAAAAGATTTCAGACTTGCGCATTTCGCAGTAGAGGAAGGCAATCTGCCAAGACCTGGTGATGCTGTTATATCTAAAATTACAAAGGCATCACCAAACTTTATTTTGGCTGAAGGCGCCCCGATTTCAATTCGCAAGACTCGTGGTGGTGATGCAACCGAGGCGCGGAGCAAGGAGAGTGCCGGAACTGCAATCATGGTTGGTATGCCAACGCTTTCACAGTTAAAGGCGCGCTCGTAAGTGATGAGCAAATTAATTATTATTGCCGGAGCAACCGCTACAGGGAAAAGTGATTTAGCAGTTGAGGTGGCAAGGGAATTAAGCGCAGAAATTATCAGCGCAGATTCAATGCAGCTTTATAGAGGCATGGATATCGGAACCGCAAAATTGACGCCAGAAGACCGTCGTGGAATTCCCCATCACCTCCTAGATGTAGTTGATGTTAAAGATGATGTAAGTGTTTCTTGGTATCAAGAAATTGCAAGAAGCAAGATTGATGAACTCCAAAACCAAGGTAAGAACGTAGTAGTGGTAGGCGGAACCGGGCTCTACATAAAAGCAATTCTTGATGATTTAAATTTCCCTGACACCGACCCCGAAGTCCGAGAGAAATTGAATTTAGAGGCAACGAAAATCGGTGGCGATGCTATGCATGAGAGGCTTTCAAAACTCGATCCTGCCGCTGGTTTAGCAATTCCAAAAGAGAATGTACGCCGTGTTGTCCGCGCCCTTGAAGTAATTGAAATAACTGGAAAGCCATTCACTGCCGTGTTGCCAAGAGTTGATTCCTCAAAATATCCCGATGCCATGCAATTTGGTCTGGCAATGGATCGTGAAACACTTGATGTCAGAATTGATAATCGAGTTTTAAGAATGTGGGATTTAGGTTTTGAAGATGAAGTTGAATCCCTAATTAACAATGGGCTTCTTGAGGGAAGAACAGCGCAAGCGGCAATTGGATATTCACAGATAGTTCGAATGAAGCACGGTGAATTTGATAGCGCATTCGCCCGCGAAGATACAGCTCGGGCAACTCGCCAATATGCCAGACGTCAGGAAACTTGGTTTAGCAAGGACCTGCGAATTACCTGGCTAAGTGCGACATCAAATCTTTCAGAGCGCACGGACTCGGTTCTACAGGCTATTCTCAAATCATGATTGGTACCTATGGGCATGGAACTGAGAATGACTTCGTTCTAATTTTCGACCCGGAAAACAGAGCAGAGATTACTGCCGATCAAGTCCGTGCGATCTGTGATCGAAAAACTGGAATTGGCGCTGATGGTTTCATTCGAATTGGCAAAGATGGCGAAAAGTGGTTTATGGATTATCGCAATAGCGATGGATCGATTGCGGAAATGTGCGGTAACGGAATCCGAGTAATGGCAAAGTATTTAATTGAAAAGGGCCATCAGAAACCAGGAATTTTTCCTATCAATACTCGAGATGGAATGAAATTCTTATCGGTTCCAGATAGCGGTGATATAACTGTAAATATGGGACAGATTCGCGAAGTCTTTGGTGAAATTAGTGCAACCGCAAATGGCAAAACTTGGTCTGGCTACAACATTGATATGGGAAACCCACATGCTGTTGTCTTCGTAGAAAGTATCTTGGAAGTAGGGGATTTATTGAACCCGCCAATTGTTGATCCAGCATCCGAATATCCAGATGGTGTCAATGTTGAATTTGTTCAGTTCTTACCAAACGGCGAATTAAAAATGCGAGTTCATGAACGTGGAGTTGGCGAGACCAAATCCTGTGGAACCGGAACCTGCGCTGTTGCGCTTGCAGCGACGCTTAAAAAGGGAGGTCGATTGCCAGCAAGTTGGGTTATCAACCCACCTGGCGGACGTTTAACTGTTGAGATTGATGCACATAACAATGCAATTCTTACTGGTCCCGCTCTATTAATTGCGGATCATGATTTGAGTAAATATTTGTGAGTAATGAGAAGTTAAATATTGATGACTTGCTGGCGGAATCAGCCAGAGTTGCGGCCGAGTTCGATGCTGCTGAAAATAAGAAAGAAGATTGGGAGAGCAATCAGGCTGATCTACAAGATCGGCAAGCACTTCGCAGGGTTGCTGGACTCTCTACTGAACTCGAAGATATTTCTGATGCGGAGTATCGCCAACTTCGATTAGAGAAAGTTGTACTAGTTGGAGTTTGGACTGAAGGAAGTGCACAAGACGCCGAGAATTCGCTAAAAGAGTTGGCTGCACTTGCTGAAACAGCAGGTTCAGAAGTTCTAGATGGCTTGATTCAACGACGGGACAAAGCCGATCCCGCTACTTACATAGGTTCTGGAAAAGTCATGGAGCTGCGTCAAGCAGTTGTTAATACTGGAGCAGATACCGTGGTTTGCGATGGTGAACTTTCGCCGGCTCAACTTAGAAATCTTGAAGGCAAAGTCAAAGTAAAAGTTGTAGATCGAACTGCTCTTATTCTAGATATCTTCGCTCAACATGCGAAGAGCCGTGAAGGTAAAGCCCAAGTTGAATTAGCACAGATGACTTACCTTCTTCCAAGACTTCGTGGTTGGGGCGATTCACTCTCTAGACAATCTGGTGGTGCTAGTGGAATCGGCGGACGTGGCCCCGGTGAAACTAAGATTGAAACAGATAGACGTCGAATTAATGACAAGATGGCAAAGTTGCGCCGAGAGATTAAAGAGATGAAAACAGCGCGCGATACTAAGAGGCAAGAACGTCGCCGAAACAATATTCCCTCCGTTGCAATTGCTGGTTATACAAATGCTGGAAAATCTTCGTTAATGAATCGCCTAACAAATGCTGGTGTTCTAGTTGAGAACGCACTCTTTGCAACTCTTGATCCAACAGTTCGAAAGGCAACTTCATCAGATGGCCGGATTTATACCCTTTCAGACACTGTGGGCTTCGTTCGACATTTACCCCACCAATTAATCGAAGCCTTTAAATCAACACTAGAAGAAGTTTCTGGCGCAGATTTGATTGTCCATGTAGTTGATGGTTCGCATCCAGATCCCCAAGAACAATTGCGAGCAGTAAGAGAAGTCATAAGAGAGATTGGCGGCGGTGATATTCCAGAAATCATTGCAATCAATAAGGCAGATATCGCGCCACCAGAAATGATTATGCAATTGCTTCGCGAAGAAGCTAATAGCTTCGCATTCTCGGCTCGAACTGGATTTGGAATTGAAACTCTTGTTGCCGCAATTGAATCTTCGTTGCCAAGGCCGAGAATTGAAGTGAAAGCTGTAATACCTTTTAGCCGAGGTGATTTAGTAAATGCGATTCACGAGCGCGGAGAAATTTTCTCAGAGGATTATTTACCTGAAGGCACTTCGATCCACGCATTGGTAGATGGGGCACTGGCAAAGGTGATCGAGGATTTAGCATGAGCGCTCAAGTCATTGCAGCTATTAAAAGAGGTGAAGTAGTAATCATTCC
>WLIM01000066.1 GCA_009702205.1 Actinomycetota bacterium
CCAGAAATTTAATTGCGCCAATAGTTCCGTGTCATCGAGTTATCAAGACTGGTGGGGCGCTTGGAAATTATGGTTATGGTCTAGAAGTAAAAGAATGGCTACTTCGCCACGAGGGCGCGCTTAAGTAATTTTGGTAAGACTTCAAGAACTTTAGCCATATCAGAATCACTGATATCTAAATGCGTAACTAGACGAAGAAACTTTGGGCCTAGCGCACTTGCAAGAATTCCTTCTTCTTTAAGTTGTGCATTCAATTCGGCAGCTGAAATTTTTATCCCAGATAGGTCCAATGCAACAATATTTGTTTCAATTCCTGCTGCATCAATAAATTCAGGGGAAACTTGTGCGCATGCATTTGCAATTTGCTTAGCTTTATCGTGATCCTCAACCAAACGAGAAATATTGTTATCAAGAGCAAAATTAGCAGCAGCCGCAAGGAAACCAATCTGTCGCATGCCAGCGCCATAGCGCTTGCGCCAAATTCTTGATTCAGCGATCCGTTCGGCACTTGAAATAACAGCAGAACCAACTGGAGCGCCCAATCCCTTAGAGAAACAGATGCTAATTGTGTCGAATTGAGAGCCGTAATCTTTAAGTGATACTCCGCTAGCAACGTGGGCATTCCAGATACGTGCGCCATCTAGATGCATTGTTAAGCCAACGGCAGAACTTGCCTCGCGAAGTTTCTTAATTTCATCGAAGCTTTGAACATAACCACCACCAAAATTATGGGTGTTTTCAATCGCAATAGCTTTAGTTGAAACCAAATATGGACCAGCTTCTGGCGCAGCAATTCGCATGACTTCGCTGGCTTTAAAGGATCCACGGGAACCTTCCCAAGTACGTGTTGTGATTCCGCTAAATGTTGCTCCGGCGCCGAGTTCTGCGCGAACAATGTGTGAAGTTAATTCAGTAAGCAACTCTTCTCCAGGTTTTACTAGCGAACGAATTGCTAATTGATTTGTAAGTGAGCCAGTCGGTGCAAAGAGAGCAGCCTCTTTGCCAAACATTTCGGCGACGCGTTTTTCAAGGGCATTAACAGTTGGATCATCGCCATAAACATCATCGCCAACCTGGGCAGATGACATCGCTGCAATCATTTGTGCGCAAGGTTTGGTTACCGTATCTGATCGAAAGTCGGCCATTGAATTATTCTGCTGCTTCGGTTTTGCGTTGGTCAAGCAAAATTATCAAATACATTGAAGCTATTACCAAGAGTCCGCCCAGGCCAATTCTAAGAGTTAGTGGTTCGGATAGTAGAAAGATGCCAAAGCCTGCAGCGAAGACAACTTCCATCGCCAAGATAACTGCAACACTTGAAGGTGCAATAAATGATTGTGCCCAAGTTTGAACTATGAAGGCCAGCGCTGTTGCAAAAAGTGCGGTGTAAATGATTGAAAACCAGACTCCAGAATCTGGCGGGGCACGAAAGCCGCTTTTAAGGCTTGCTATAAAAGTGACTACTGCGCAAGTGCCTAGTTGTAGAACGGTAAGGGCATAAGTATCTAAACCTTTTGACCATTCACCAAGACCAACAATGTGCATCGCAAAGAGCAGGGCGCTCATTAGAACTAAGAATTCGCCAAGACCAAAGTGGAAGCCGTTAAAGGATAAGAGCGCTAAACCTGCGGTGGCTACAAATACGGCGAACCATTCGATAAGTGTGATGTTCTTCTTCAAAATACCTGCCGCAACTATCGGAGTTAAAACCACATATAGACCAGTAATAAATCCGGTATTAGAAACGGTAGTCAAGGTAAGGCCGAAAGATTGGAAGATATAGCCACTTCCCAAGAAAAGGCCAAGAAGGGCGCCTTTCTTCAAGAATGGAAGATTGATCTTCTTTAGAACTGAAGGTCGAATCAAAATAAGAACAATAGTTGCAATCGTGAAGCGCCAAGCTAGAAATGAATTAACATCCAATCGTTCTAACGTGCCCTTCATAGAAGCAAATGCGCTTCCCCAGATAGCGGCGACGGTAGTTAGAAGTCCAGCAAAGAAGAATTTATTTTCTTTCATTTAATTTTTGCCCTCATCTTTGTAAGAAGTGCAATTTCTTCGCCGTGCTTCTCTTCCATACCTGGAGTTTCTAGAATCAGTGGAGCGTTCTGAACTACAGGGTGGGCAAGTAATTCCTCAAAAGCTTTTAATCCAATTTCGCCATCACCTAAATTTTGATGGCGATCTTTTAGGGCGCCACATACATCCATCGAATCATTTGCATGAATTAATTGGATGCGCTCGATTCCAACTAACTTGACTAATAAATCTAGTGTTTCGGTCATGCCACCCTTTTTGGCAATGTCATGCCCTGCTGCAAATACGTGACAGGTGTCGAGGCAGACGCCAACTTTTGGGTGCCATTCCAAAGCTTCAAAATAGTGGAGCAAATCATCTAGCTTCTTAACTAATGATTGACCTTGTCCTGCAGTTGGTTCAAGTAATAACCAAGGATCTTCATCGGTTAACTTAGTTAAAACTGGCATCATGCCTTTTTTAATCTGCTTCCATGCTTTATCTACATGATCGACATCGACTGCTGAACCAGTATGTATAACAACACCCTTTGAGCCAATTTCACGAGCTCGACGAAGTGAATAGGCAGTTGAAGCAACAGAATTTTCATATGTTCCAACAGTTGGTGAACCAAGATTGATTAGGAAAGGAGCGTGAACATAAGTCTCGATATCTAACTCGAGCGCCTTGTCTCTAAATAATTTATCAGCTTCAAAGTTCGCGTCGGGCATCGCCCAACCCCGTGGATTAGATGCAAAAACTTGAATCGCTTCCGCTTTTACTTCTTGGGCATAAGCAATTGAACGCTTTGCCATTCCACCAGAAGTAGGGGTGTGCGCACCCAATCTTGGGAGTTTTATTGGGCTGGCCATTGGCAAACCCTAACTCATGGGGCGGCTTTAACTAGCCCAAAGTAATAGTTATGGTCGAGCCCGGTTTCACAGCAGCACCAACTTTTGGTGAAATATTGGTGACAGTTTTCTTCTTGCCGATGTATCGGTAGTCGACCTTGAAGCCAAGATCTTCAAGAATCTTGGTGGCAGCCAATTTATTAAGTGAATAAACATTTGGCACGAATATCTTTGATGGACCCTTTGAAATCACCAATGTAATTTTCTCGCCCTTAGCAATAGTCGAAACATCACTAGGAGTCTGCGAAATAACGGTTCCAATAGGAACGTTATCGCTGTACTCATATTGACTGCTGACAACTAATCCGGCCGAAGTCAATTCGTTCTGGGCTTCATCGCTGGTCTTGCCTTGATAGTTTGTGAGAGCTACTTGTTCAATGCCCTTGCTGACAATTAAATCAACTGTGCTGTCTTTGCGGACATCGGATCCACTAGCAGGGCTTCCATCAATTAATAAACCAGCTTCTTGGCTTGCACTAAACTTTTCACTTACGCGTCCAACTTTTAACTTCGCATCGTTAATGGCAGATGTAGCTTCTTCAATAGTCAATCCTGCGAGATCTGGAACTTTTATCCGTTCCTTACCTTTAGAAATTATTAGATGCACCGTACCGGCGATGGCAACTCTTCCGCCGCCTGCTGGATCTGAAGTTATCACTTTGCCTTTAGCAACATCTTCACTAAATACGCTCTCTGAAACATCAACTTTTAACCCAAGTGCTCCCACAGTTTTTGCTGCTTGTGTTTGTGACATGCCAGCAAGGGAAGGAATAGCAATCTTGGTTCCTGGTCCAGAAATCTTGTACCAACTTCCAGCAACTATTAGAAGTAGAAGGCCAATGGCAATAGCGCGGTTACGTTTGACTCGTTTTGATACTTTGCGTTTTCCTCTAGTTGAATTTGTATTTTCGCGCATTAAATTGCCCCTCTTTAGATCTATCTGGGTTGTTACGTTCTTTAGAATTTCTAACTTGCTCCGCTTTTTCTTCTCAACTTTTGCTCGCGGAATTGGAATATCTAGTTCAAGGCTCATCTGACGGCGCTTAGGATCCAACTTTGATAAGACTGCAAGAACCTGTTCCTGCATTGCGCCGGCATCTTTGTAACGTTTATCAGGATTATTTGCTGCCGCTTTTAGAACAATTTCATCCAATTCAGGTGGAACCGAAGATGAGATTGTCGAAGGCGCAGGAATATTCTCATTCACATGCATATATGCAATTTGAATTGGGCTCTCGCCATCGAAAGGTTTCTTCCCCGTGAGCATTTCGAATAAAACTATGCCGAGTGAATAGACATCACTTCGAACATCAGAGACACCACGTTGAACTTGTTCGGGGGATAGATAGGAAACACTTCCTAGAATTACACTTGATTCAACAGTGAGAGTAGAACCTAATTCAGGGCCCTTTGCTAAACCAAAATCTGCAATCTTTACGCGGCCATCTTTAGAGATCAAGATATTTTCTGGTTTGATATCACGATGAAGAATTCCATGTTTATGTGCCGCAGCCATCGCACTTACTACTGGTGCGAAATAGCGAAGCGCTTCCGTTGCGGATAAGGCGCCTTGATCTGAAATTACATCGCGAAGTGTGAAGCCTTCGATGTATTCCATGACAATAAAAACAGCTGGGACTCCGCCTTCGTTCCAACCTTGATCCTGAATTGCAACAATGTTGGGATGCGAAAGTGTGGCGGCAGCTTTTGCCTCTCGGATAAAGCGATTTACAAAGTCCTCATCATTGGCAAGATGTGGATGCATAATTTTTACTGCAACCGGACGATCAAGTCTTGAATCGAGGGCGTGATAAATCGTGGCCATGCCACCAGAAGCGACTACACGCAGAAGCTGGTAGCGATTATCAATTAATTCGCCGGTTAAGTCGGACACGCTTAAATCTTAGACAGTGCCCTGCCCACTTAAGCGGTAATCCGCGCTCTTCTTAGTGCCTTCTTTCTCAAAATGGGCGTCGGCCTGAAGAATGAAATCGGGCATAAACGCGGCGACGGCTGGCCCATCGCGTTTGATTACGCGTTCCAAACCTATGCCGGGTAGGACTTCAATCCAAAGTGCTAATGAGACATAACTCCTGATGGCGCTCTGGCCGGACCCAACGCCCTCAAGAATTAAATACTTTGGTGCTGGACTTTGAATTTCGGCAGCCAACCTACTTTCTAACCAGGAATATGGCGCGAAGCGAATACGATTTTCGATTTTCACTTGCATCAATATTTCAGATAATTTTCCAGTCAACTTAGGAGTAAGAGTCGATTCCCATCCTTCATACAGATCGTCCATATGAACTGTGTAGCTAAGGTCTAGAACTGCAGAAATTTCCTTAGCAAGAGTCGTTTTGCCGGATCCAGATGGACCATCAACTGTTATGACAACAGAGTTGCCACATTTTGGTTCAAGTTTAGGTATCAGCTCTAATATTTTATGCAGATTTTGATTCACGTAGCCAACGTTTCCAGCCACCAACAGCAATTAGAACAAAGATGAAGTAGAGGATTGCAGTTAGATATTGCTTGCCGTGCCAGTATTGATATGTGTAAACCGCATCGACCACAAACCAGATAATCCAGTTCTCATATCGTTGTAAGACCATCAGGAGTTGGGCGATACAGCTTCCAACAAATCCGAAGGCATCAGTTAGCGAAGCCGCCGCTCCAATCTTCTTTAGAATTGGATAGAGCGAGAACCAAGCAACCACATATGCAGCGCCCCAGATTGCGACTTCACGTTTCGTTAAACGTTTTGGTTCTGCACCTTTAGGGCCCCAGCCAAACCAACCTGCAATCGCGCCAGCAATAAAAATAAATTGCAGAAATCCACTCGCATAATATTTCCATTGAAAGAAGAGCGCTGCATATAGAAGTGAAGAGATGCTCCACCACGGCCAAGTTTTTCGTGGACCGTAAACACCAAGCCAGACTCCAACTACTGACGTTATAAAAGCAAGTAGTTCAAGAAGTGATAAGTCATATCCCCATGCAGTGAAAACTGTAACCATTAAATTCATCGATTAACCCCTTTCCAATTCGCATTACCGAACTGGTTCTACGGTCGATCTGAATCTCAGATCCTCTCAGCCAATTTCTCGGCTCCCGTCAAGAACAGACGCTAGCAAATCAACGAGCGGCGCGAGCCCTTAGCAACGCTGGTAGTGCGACTTTAATTC
>WLIM01000067.1 GCA_009702205.1 Actinomycetota bacterium
AGTTATTTGAGGGGTCTCTGCCTTAGAAGTTCGGCTCGGATGGCCTCACCCTTGCGTCCCACTAGAAAGGCGGCAATCCAGAGAAAGCCAAAAAGTGCGCCCATAAAATACATCGGAGTTACTACATATCCATACGCAATCATTGCGATCTGAAGTGCGGATCCAATGACCCAACCAATTTTCTTTTTCATCAGACCAGCGTTTAAAAGCAACAAAATAGCCAATGTGCCACCGAGTGCAAGTGCGCCGCCTGAGTGTTCACCCATCGCAAGTAGAACGGCAAAGCCCATTACGAATGCTTCCATTGAAAGAACTGCTGCACTTAGAACTCTCATTTTTCGCCCGCTCTCCCAATCTTTTTTAAGATGACGCGCGCGCTTCCAGCGGTTACTACCGAACCAGTTATTACCACTGCGCTGACGCCTTCACTTACCTGATTAATCAAAGTTACCTGCTCCATAGCGTAAGTAATTGCTGAAACTAAGTCGCTCTCTTTAAATACTCGCTCGACTCCGAAAACTTCTATGGCTAACTCAAATAAATCATCAACCGGAAGAGCCCTGGGAGAATCAGATTTAGTTACAACTAAGCGATCGACTACTGGTTCGAGCGCCTTTAATACACCTTTGGCATCCTTTTCGCCGAGAATTCCAAGAACGCAGAAAACAGATTCAAAATCGAATTCAGAACTAATTGTTTGAGCCAGGGCGCTAGCGCCGTGTGGGTTGTGTGCAGCATCAACAATTACCGTTGGATCGCGATGCAAAATTTCGAGGCGACCAGGTGATGAAACATTTGCAAACGCCGCTCGCACAAGCTCCTCATCTAACTTAACTCCGACAAAAGCTTCAACGGTTGCAATCGCAACGGCTGCATTTGCTGCTTGATGAGCGCCATGAAGCGGAAGATAAATATCGGTGTATTCGCCATGAACGCCTTTAACGCTAATCATTTGTCCACCTACTGCGATATCTCTGCGAATAAGGGAAAACTCAACTCCTTCGCGATATGGAATTGCAGATTTTTGGGCAACTTTCTCCAGAAGAATGCGTGCAACTTCCGGTTCTTGCGCAGCCAAAACTACATGTGATTCTGGCTTAATAATCCCGGCTTTAGTTCGAGCAATTTCCTCGATTGTCTCACCAAGATACTCAGTATGGTCTAGTCCGATTGGCATCAAAACAGAAACTGCGCTTTGAACAACATTTGTTGCATCCCAGTCGCCACCCATACCAACTTCGATAATTCCAATATCAACTGGATGTTCGGCAAAAGCAACAAATGCCATTGCAGTTAGCGCTTCAAAGTAAGAAATTGCATCATCTGATCTACTGTCAATTAAATCTAAGTAAAGTGCGATGTCGTTATATGTTGCTATTAATTCTGGAGCACTGATTGGCGCACCCTTAATTGATATTCGTTCCAAGAAACTCTCTAGGTGTGGACTTGTAAAACGTCCAGTGCGATATTCAAGTTCAGTGAATAGCGCATCAACCATTCGCGATGTGCTGGTTTTGCCGTTGGTCCCACCAATATGAATAGTCGGAAATGAAAGTTGCGGTGAACCAAGGGCATCAACTAAAGCAGCGATTCGATCTAAAGAAGGCTCAATTTTATTCTCGGGCCAGCGCTTCATAAGCGCGGCTTCGATTACCTTTATTACTTCTAAATCTTCTGGTGTTGTCATTACGCTTTAGGAAGTGCCGCAAGTTGAGCAGTGATGCTTTCGATATCTGCAGTTGTTTGCGCCAAGCGCTCTCTGATTTCTTGAACAACTTCTATTGGCGCCTTAGCCATAAAGCCTTCGTTCTCTAATTTTACCTTCGCTGTTGCGCGATCTTTTTCAGCAGTTGCAAGATCCTTTGTAAGTCTGGTTCGCTCTGCAACAACATCGATAGCTCCTGTTAAGTCGAATTCAACTTTAACTTTGCCAACTTCAATTGCAGCACTTGAACTTCCAGTGATTGGTTCAATTCGGCAAACTTGGCGAATTGCTGCTTCATAGTTTGAGAGCGAATCTAAACCTTGAAAATTGGCACCAATTTTTGCTGAAGTCTTTATGCCTTGATCATTTCTAAATCTACGGATTTCAGTAATCAAATCTTGGAGTTCGCAAACTACAGTTTTTGACTCTTCGCTACGAGAATCGGGCGCTGACTTTGGCCAAGGGGCGGTCACTAGGGTTTCGCCACCAGTAAATGAACACCAAAGCTCCTCAGTGATGAATGGCATTGTTGGGTGCATTAAGCGCAGTAATTGATCTAAGACATGGCCGAGAACTCGCTTGGTGCTTTCGGCGCTTTCGCCACCAGCAGCAAACGTAGCTTTTGAAAGTTCGAGATACCAGTCGCAGAGATCATCCCAAGCAAAGTGATAAATAATCTCGCAAGCCTTTGCGAATTCAAGCTTGTCTAAAAGTTGGTCTACTTCTTCAACTGTTTCATCTAATCTAGTAAGAATCCATTGATCGATAGCATTTAGCGAATTAAAAGCTGGAACTTCCCCATCAATATTGGCGCCGTTCATTATTGCAAAACGTGATGCGTTCCAGAGCTTTGTTGCAAAGTTACGAGAACCGCCAATCCATTCTTCTGCGATTGCTTGATCTGTTCCAGGATTTGCACCGCGTGCAAGAGTGAAACGAAGGGCATCTGAACCATATTTATCCATGAACTCAATCGGATCAACAGTGTTGCCACGAGATTTACTCATCTTCTTTCCGAAGCGATCTCTAACTAAACCATGGAGTGCGATTGTGTGGAATGGCGCAATGCCATCAGTTACAAATAAGCCAAGTAGAACCATTCGGGCAACCCAGAAAAATAGAATGTCATAACCAGTAACTAAAACGCTGGTTGGAAAAAACTTAGCTAAGTCATCAGTTTTATCTGGCCAACCAAGAGTTGAGAATGGCCATAGCCCTGAGGAGAACCAGGTATCTAATACATCTGGATCTTGAACATAACCAGCAGGTGGAACTTCATCTGGGCCGCAAACAACAACTTCACCATTTGGACCATAGAAAACTGGAATCTGATGTCCCCACCAAAGTTGGCGAGAGATACACCAGTCATGCATGTTATCTATCCACTCAAAATATCTTGGAGCAAGCTCTTCTGGTTCAATTTTAATTCTGCCATCACGAACCGCGTCGCCAGCAGCTTTTGCAAGTGGCGCAACCTTTACAAACCATTGCTTTGAAAGTCTTGGTTCTACAGTTGTGTCGCAACGTTGACAATGTCCAACAGCGTGAACATATGGCCGTTTCTCGGCAACAATTCTTCCCATTTTGCGAAGTTCTTCGACAACTTCTTTTCTTGCTTCGAATCTATCCATCCCATCAAATCTGGTTCCGGAATTAGCCATAACTCCGTGCTCATTCATAATAATTGGCATTTCGATTCCGTGGCGCATCGCCATCTCAAAGTCATTTGGATCATGGGCACCAGTTACTTTTACAGCACCTGTTCCAAAATCTGGATCAACTAGTTCGTCAGCAATAATTGGAATCATTCGATTTACTAATGGCAGCAATACTTTCTTACCAATTAAGTCTTTGTATCTTGGATCGTCGGGATGGACCGCTACTGCCCCATCACCCATCATGGTCTCGGCGCGAGTTGTGGCAACAGTTATGGAAATTTCTTCATCGCCGTACCGAACCTGAACAAATTCACCAGCGTCATCGCTGTGCTCAACTTCGATATCTGAAAGGGCAGTTAAACAACGTGGACACCAATTGATGATTCGCTCAGCACGATAAATTAATTCGGCATCGTACAAACGTTTAAATATTTCGAGAACCGCTTTTGAAAGTCCGGCATCCATTGTGAAACGTTCACGCGACCAATCAACTGAATCGCCAAGGCGTTTCATCTGATCCAAAATTAAGCCACCTGATTCGGCCTTCCATTCCCAAACTTTTGCTACGAAAGCTTCACGTCCAAGGTCATGTCGAGATTTTCCTTGTGCTGCTAATTGTTTTTCAACAACATTCTGCGTTGCAATTCCAGCGTGATCCATTCCAGGAAGCCAGAGCGCTTCGAAACCTTTCATGCGTTTCATGCGAATCAAAACATCTTGAAGGGTGTGATCAAGTGCGTGCCCAATGTGCAGACTTCCAGTTACGTTTGGTGGCGGAATAACAATTGTGAATGGCGGCTTTGTAGATTTTGCATCCGCTTTAAAGTAATCAGCTAATAACCATTTTTGATAGAGCGGTGCTTCGATGTCGGCAGGTGTAAACGTTGCCGCCAACTCTTTCTTATTCGATTTATTGCCCTCGCTCATAGGAGATGAGTCTAGATTAAGCGCTCTTCTCTTCTGAACTCTTCTCGGCTTTATCGGCCTTGCTCTGGCGCTTTGGGCCACCAGCCGCACGATTAACCAATGTTGGAGCAGCTTCTTTTGCAACAACTTGTGGCGTAATTATCACCTTTGCGACCTCTGGCTTAGAAGGAATTTCATACATAACGCCAAGAAGAGTTTCCTCCATGATTGCGCGAAGTCCGCGTGCACCAGTGCCGCGCTTTATCGCAAGATCAGCTACAACTTCTAGCGCTTCCGGTGAGAATTCAAGTTCGACATCGTCTAATTCAAATAGCTTTTGGTACTGCTTAACGAGTGCGTTCTTTGGCTCGGTAAGGATTTCCATCAAAGCTGGTCGATCTAGATTTTCAACACTTGTGAGAATTGGCAGGCGCCCAATAAATTCTGGAATCATTCCAAACTTCAGAAGATCTTCTGGCATTACATCACCAAAGAAATCTTTTGCATCCTCATCAGCCGAACTTTTCAGAGTCGCATTGAAGCCAACTCCGGCCTTGCCTTTGCGACCTTCGATAATTTTTTCAAGTCCAGCAAATGCGCCGCCGACAATGAAAAGAATATTTGTAGTATCAATTTGTAGAAATTCTTGATGTGGGTGCTTGCGGCCACCTTGTGGTGGAACTGCAGCAGTTGTTCCCTCTAGAATTTTAAGAAGTGCTTGTTGAACGCCTTCACCTGAAACATCTCTTGTAATTGAAGGGTTCTCGCTCTTGCGCGCAACCTTATCAATCTCATCAATGTAAATAATTCCGGTTTCAGCTTTCTTAACATCGTAATCTGCTGCTTGGATTAGTTTTAGAAGAATGTTCTCAACATCTTCACCAACATAACCAGCTTCAGTTAGCGCAGTAGCATCCGCTATAGCAAATGGCACATTTAGCATTCTTGCCAAAGTCTGAGCTAGTAAAGTCTTGCCGCATCCTGTTGGACCAAGAATCAGAATGTTTGATTTAGATAATTCAATTGACTCTTCACGCTTTGATTCACCAGATTGCACACGCTTGTAGTGGTTATAGACGGCGACCGAAAGTGACTTCTTCGCACGATCTTGCCCAACTACATATTGATCTAGAAACTCATAAATTTCTTGTGGCTTTGGAAGTTCAGCAAGTCCAAGCGAACTTGTCTCTTCAAGTTCTTCAATAATGATTTCATTACAAAGTTCAATACATTCATCGCAGATGTAAACACCTGGGCCCGCAATTAATTTCTTAACCTGCTTCTGTGTCTTTCCGCAGAAAGAACATTTCAAGAGGTCGCCCGATTCACCAATGCGCGTATTCATAAGAGAAGGCTAGGACTTTGCCCCGATTCTTGCGGGCAAATCCCAGCCTAA
>WLIM01000068.1 GCA_009702205.1 Actinomycetota bacterium
GGATTACGACGCCGTAGATGTGGTTATTCTTCCGCCATTTACCGATATTCGTTCGGTTCAAACTTTGATCGATGGAGACCGACTTCGTCTTACTTATGGCGCACAGGATTTATCACCAGAAGTTAGTGGCGCATTCACTGGCGACATAAGTGGTTCAATGTTGAACAAACTCGGTTGCTCCTATGTCGCAGTTGGTCACTCTGAACGCAGGGCTATTCACAAAGAAGATGATTCAATTGTTAATCGCAAAATAAAGGCTGCGCTGGTTAATGAAATTACTCCTATTTTTTGCATTGGTGAAGAATTGGAAATTCGCGAAGCAGGTACGCACGTAGAACATGTTTTAAACCAAGTTCGCAATGGACTTAAAGGTTTTCATAAGCCAGATTTAAAGAAGATTGTTTTCGCTTACGAACCTGTTTGGGCGATTGGAACTGGCAAGACTGCAAGTGCGGGGGATGCCGAAGAAGTTTGCAGCGCAATTCGCGCAGAACTTATAAAAATTGGATCAGATGAGATCGCCCAAAGCGCTCGAATCCTTTATGGTGGTTCGGTAAAGTCTTCAAATATCGTCGAAATTATGCAACAACCAAATGTTGACGGTGTTCTTGTAGGGGGAGCGAGCCTAGATGCCGAGGAATTTGCCAAAATCGCCAAGTTCCATCGGGTGGGTGCGGCGTAAGCTTTCGGTCAATGACGGGTATCCTTACCCCAGTGCTTTTTAGGTTCGACAAACGTTTCAAATCTTAAAGGAGAAATTCGTGGTCCTAGCTCTTTCAATCCTTCTAGTTGTAACCAGCGTTCTAATGGTTCTACTTGTTCTTCTCCATAAAGGAAAAGGCAGCGGATTATCTGATCTCTTTGGTGGCGGAATCTCATCTAGCTATGGTGGTTCTTCTGTAGTTGAACGTAACTTGGATCGCATCACAATTGTTGTTGGCGGACTTTGGTTTGCTGGCGTTATTGCTTTGAGCCTAGTTCTTAAAAAATAGTTTTCTAACAAAATTGATCAAAGGAGATAAAAATGGGTAGCGCAATCCGTGGAAGTCGCGTCGGCGCAGGTCCTATGGGAGAAGCAGAGCGTGGCGATGCCATTGCTCGTTTCCGAGTCTCTTATTGGTGTGCAAAGGGCCACGAAACTCGTCCTTCTTTTGCTGAAGATGAAACAGTTCAGATTCCTGAAATTTGGGATTGCCCACGATGTGGTTATCCAGCAGGCTTAAATAAAGATAAGCCGCCGATGCCAATCAAGAACGAACCATATAAAACGCACTTGGCATATGTGAAAGAGCGTCGTACTGAAGCGGAAGCTAAAAAAATTCTAGAAGATGCACTATCTAGACTTCGCGGCGAAGATTAAGAATTATAGAGCTCTAACCAATTCCAGTAATTCGACAATACCTGCTTCTCTGTTCTTAAGGTGAATTCTCATTATTGGGAAATTCCTCGATGCGATAGCTGCGGCATCACCAAGTGCCTGTGCCATTAAGAGTGTTTGAAAAGTAAATCCATTATTTGGAATATCTAAATCAAGGCTACTCTCGCCGGTCACTTGAATGAATACGCCGTTCTGGGCGCCGCCTTTATGGAATTGACCCGTCGAGTGCAGGAACCTTGGGCCCCACCCAAATGTTGTTCCAATTTTGGTTTTTGTGGCTAGCAGATTTCGGATCTCGGAAATTGCAGAATCTTCAAACCGATTTAGATAGGCCATAACTGCCAAGTATTTACTGGTTGGCGTAATTAATGAATTAAGTGCATCTGCAAAATTCTTAGCGTTACCATTGAAAAAGATTTCCAGATTCTCAGTCGAGAAGGTAGCAGTTGACTTAGGAACACCCGACTGCGCCCACTGTAAAAGCAGTTCGCCTGTGCGTTCCTTGGCTTCGGTTACATTCGGCTGATTAAATGGATCAACTTTAAGTGCGCGACATAGGAGAGCAGTAACCCATTCCCACAAAATGAAATGTTCGCCAAGGTTGGCGATGACATTCAAATCGGCGACGCCATCTGCAAAACCAATCTTTAGAGCAGGGCCCGAAACTTGGGCGCTTGCACTCTCGATAACAATGGGTAAGCGACCGCGCTGGTCTTTTCCGGTTGACTCAGCAATTAATTGTTCAATCCAATCACCTAATCCACTGACGTTAGATCCCTCATCAGTGAGCGAAAAGTTCTGTTCACATTGCTCAAAGATCAAAGTTGCCAATTTAATTGCGGGGGAGTTTGCCTGTGCAAAGCTTTGACTTGCGTGATCGGCATCATCCAAAAGAACTGATAAATCTATTCCGATTAGCGCCGCGGGAACCAAACCGAATGCACTTAGCGCGCTGAATCGTCCGCCAACTTTTGGATCAGCATTGATAACTTTAAATCCAGCCGATCGGGATGACTTATCTAGCGGAGAATCTGGATCAGTAACAATTACAAAATGTTCCTTTGGATCCAGATTCGCATCTTGAAAAAGTTTTTCAAAGAACGCTTTTTGGGATGCAGTTTCAATAGTTGACCCTGATTTAGAGCCCACAATAACAAGAGTGTTAACCAGAGTTGTTGGGATCCCAGCTTTTATCTGGCCTGGATCAGTTGTATCTAGAATCGTTAAATTCTTCTTGTAAGTTTTTGCCATAACTTCGGGCGCGAGTGATGAACCGCCCATCCCGCATAAAATGAAGTTGGTTAAGTTCTTTGCCCGAGCCCAGGCGCTTAGCGCATCAAGCTCTGGGAGTAAGTCTCGGCTCGACTTGGGGAGATCAAGCCAGTTCAATCGAACTTCTGCTTCAAGTTTTGCAGCCTCGCCCCAAAGTGATGAATCTTTTAGCGCCAGCGAGTTAGCGATGTTATTTAAGTCTTGCGCAACCAGGCTTTCTGCGTTGTATTTACTTAGAACTGGACCAGTTAAATTAACCATTTACTTCCTTGAAATCGTGCGCTTTGCGGCAGCTACAACGTTCTCCGGAGTAAATCCATATTCCTTGAAGAGTTCAACCGCAGAAGCTGATGCACCGAAGTGTTCCAGGCTAATAATTTCACCAGAGTCACCAACATATTTATACCAACCAGAACCAACCCCAGCTTCAATACTGACACGTGCTTTGATAGCGGGTGGTAGAACGTGGTCACGGTAAGACTTGTCGCTCTCTTCAAACCATTCAAGAGAAGGTGCACTGACGACTCTGGCAGAAATATTTTCAGCTTTAAGCAACTCGGCCGCTGCAATCGCGACATGAACTTCAGATCCTGTTGCGATCAAAATTACATCTGGAACACTTTCGGTATCGCAAATGATGTAAGCACCTTTGGCAACACCTTCAGCGCTAGCGCAACAACTCCGATCAATTACTGGCAGATTTTGTCTGGAGAGCGCAAAACCAACTGGTTTGCCGCGCCTAATTACCTCGCGCCAAGCTACTGCAGTTTCATTTGCATCAGCTGGTCTAACAACTGTGAAATTTGGGATGAGACGTAGGGATGCAATGTGTTCTACTGGTTGATGTGTCGGCCCATCTTCACCAAGACCAATCGAGTCATGGGTCCAAACAAAGATTGATGGGATATCCATAAGCGCGGCAAGGCGCACGGCGCCGCGCATGTAATCGCTAAATACTAAGAAAGTTCCGCCGAAACTCTTTGTTAAGCCGTGCAGGGCGATGCCATTCAAAATAGCGCCCATAGCATGTTCACGAATTCCAAAATGAATTATGCGGCCATATGGATTGGCACCATTCATGGCACTTGTACTAGGCAAGAATGATCCGCCACCAGAAATCGTTGTGTTATTTGATCCCGCTAAATCAGATGAACCTCCCCAAAATTCTGGAAGAACGGTTGCTAGTGAATTAATGATCTTTCCAGATGCTGCGCGTGTTGCTATATCTTTTCCACTTTCAAAAACTGGAATTGCTTTCTCCCAATCTTTTGGCAGTTCTCTTGCTACCAATCGTTGAAGAAGCAAAGCTTTATCTGGATTTGCCTTCTCCCATTTGGCAAAATTAAGAACCCAGTTTTTCCTAGAGTTTGCACCGCGGTCTCTTACTTTGCGCGCATGCAATAAAACCTTCTCGGGAACTGCAAATGATTCTTCGGGATTTAAGCCGAGAGCAATTTTAGTTGCGGCAACCTCGTCGCCACCCAAAGCTGATCCATGTGATTCTGCAGTGCCCATTGCTTTTGGCGCTGGCCAAGCAATCACAGTGTGCAATCGAATTAACGTCGGCTTCGCCTTTTCTTTTTGGGCGGCAAGCATTGCAACTTCCAGAGAATCTCTATCTACATCACCATTACTTTTGGCTGATACTTCAATAACATTCCAACCATATGCTCGATATCTCGCTGGAACATCTTCAGTGAATGCGACATGTGTGTCGCCTTCAATTGAGATTCTGTTGTCATCATAAATAACTTTTAAATTGCCTAATTCTTGCGTCCCTGCGAGCGAGCATGCTTCGGCGCTTATTCCTTCTTGTAAATCGCCATCAGAAGCAATAACCCAAATATTGTGATCAAATAATTCAGTCTTGCCATCTGGATCAAACAATCCTTTTTCATAGCGGGCTGCCATTGCCATTCCGACCGCGCTAGAAATTCCGGAACCTAGTGGACCTGTAGTTATCTCCACGCCAGCAGTGTGGCCAAACTCTGGATGCCCGGGAGTTATTGCTCCCTTTGTTCTAAAGCTTTTCAGATCGGATAGTTCAATTCCATATCCGGAGAAGAAAAGTTGAATATAAAGTGTTAACGATGAGTGGCCCGCAGATAGAACAAAGCGATCTCGTCCAAGCCATTTTGGATCACTTGGATCATGTCGCATGATTCTCTGGAATAACGTATAGGCAACAGGAGCAAGAGCCATTGCAGTTCCGGGATGGCCGTTTCCAACTTTTTGTACGGCATCCATGGCCAGCGCTCGACTTGCAATTACAGCTTGGTCATCTAGCTCATTCCATTTTTCAATCATCGCATCCTTCGCCTTATCTGCTATTCGTAACTGTTAATTTTATCCGCCAGACACTAATCCAAACCAAAGTAGCACCAAGGAGATGTGCACCAACAATTAATTCGGGTAGTCCAGTGAAATATTGAATATAGCCAATTGCCCCTTGAGAGATGGCGACTATTAAGAAAATCGAAACCAGTCGTCCTAATTGTTTTTGAACTAGTCCATTTTCTGAGGCACGTATTACAAAGAAGAGGGCGAAGGTTAAACCAATAAGCAAAATGACGGCATCTGCATGGAGCCAAGAAACAGCGCGGGCATCGAAGTTATAGCGCTTTGCATCTATGTCGCCTGCATGTGGTCCGGTGCCTGTTACAACAGTTCCAATCAAAAGAACGATAAATGTTAAGGTGATAACAATCTTTGCAAGAATTGCAGTAGTTGGTAAAACTTGCAAAATGGGTCTGTCGAGAATGCGGTGGCGTAATGCAAGAGCTCCGGCAATGAGTGGAATAGTTAAGACGAAGTGCGCAGAAACAGAAATCGGATTTAGTTTCGTTAAAACGGTAATTCCACCGAGGACAACTTGACCGAGAAATCCAGCAATTTGCAGTATTGCGAGTATTCGTAATCTTTTGTAATCGGCTCGTTCCTTCAAATTTCTAACTATGTAGATGAGACCGGCTATTGCCAAAATCAAAATAAGCCAAGCTA
>WLIM01000069.1 GCA_009702205.1 Actinomycetota bacterium
ATAAGTGCTACTCAAGGTGAAATCTTAAGAATGATTGCAGATGGACTTTCAAATGCCGCAATAGCCCGGGAACGTGGTGTCACTCTTCGTGCAGCTGAGGCACTTATCCAGCGCACCTTCTCTGCATTGGGCGTTAAAGGTGATCCTGATTTGAATTCACGAGTGATTGCCGTTCGACTTTGGCAGCAGGGCAAAGTCGTTGTTAGATGAAGAATCAGATTGAGCAATACTATTTAAATTTTGAAAACCATATAACAGGTCGTTGGGCTATTTCATTTCGAATGTGGCTTTATTTATCTGTTATTGGTGGCTTAGGAGTAATCTCGCGAGTTAGAGACATACACAATATTTCAACCCTTGCAGCCACTTATTGTGCAGTATTTGTGTTAATCCTAAATATTCCTCTCTATGTTCTTATCTCAGAAGTAGTTTTGAAAAAACGTAAAGAGGAGCCACAGGAACTATATAAAGTTTTCTCTTCTTACTTATCGCTCTGGCTTGGAAACGTAGTTGCTGAAGGATTTTTCACATACTTCTACCTAGACAAACCGGTATACCTAGGTCCACAGGTGTTTGCTCCATTATTCCCAAGCTTCTTCGGCCTCCTTACTTGCGCCTATTTATTAGCCGAATTTGATACAAACCGTTCCGATATTGGTCGCCTTCAATATGCGAGGAATGTTTTAGTCAATACAACTTCAGCAGCCAGAAAAAGAATTGAAATCGAGAGAGCGCGCTTGATTGAGGCAATTCAAAAGTCAATTTTTGTTCAACTAGATGCCCTGAAATCCCAACTGACAGATGCAAAGAATAGCGAGAGCCGAAACGAAATACTTCGGATAGCAAATGAATTAGAAGAATATTCGCGTCAGACAATTCGTTCACTTTCACATGAAATAGCAAATGATTCTCTTTCTAATTTAAGAATTGATCGCAAGATCTTCGTTGGCGGAGATAAGACTTCGCAATTTTCAAACATATACGACCCCAAATTGAGCGTATTTTTTGCACTGACATATCTGTTCATAGTTGGCGGGTTCAACGAGCTTTCACTAAATGGCTGGAGCGGATTTCTCTTTAATTCAACCATCGCACTTGTGGCTGCCCCATTTCTACTTATCGGTGCGACTCTCATTTATTTACGCATAGGTGGAAGCATCCTTGAGAGGTTTACCTATTTTCTTCTTTCAATTTTTGTTGTTGGATTTGTCGTCTTTAGGGCATCTGCTAATTTCGAGCTAAATGTTTTTGATTTACCAAATGCTTATCAGCCAAATGTAATGGCTCTTCGAACTCTTACAACGATAGTCCTGGCCTCGCTAATCATGACTTTAATTGAGGCTAGAAGAAAAACGCGTCTGCAACTTGAAGCCATGAATTCAAAATTAAATCAAGAATTGGAATGGATTGAATCGAGATCCGCTGAAGTAAGAGATGAGATTGCAAGCGTTTTACACGGCCCTCTTCAAGGGAGAATTGCCGGAATTGCTTTAGCTCTGCGCCTTGAAGAAGAGAATGGTGAGTCAAGTTCCTCTAAAAAAGAAGAACACCTTTCCCAAATGATCCATATTTTGGACTCGGTTTTACGTGATGTTCAGAATTTATTTGAAATTGATGTTAACCCTGACACCAAATCCATCGCGGTAAAACTTTTGGACCTAAAAAAGAGCTGGAATGGAATTGTTGAAATTAATTGGGAGATTGATCCGAGTGTTTATGCAAATCTTTCGGAATCGAAGTATCAGGTGGTTTTAGATATCTTGTATGAAGCAGTTTCGAATGCAGTTCGCCATGGTCACGCCAAGAGAATCGAAATCGAATTCTCAATTGACGACGGTCATTTAAGAATGCTAGTTACTGATAATGGTCTTGGAATATCAAAAGAATTTAAATCTGGAATTGGATTGCACAAGATGGCAGCAAGCGGAGCCAATTATTCTTTCAACTTAGTTAGGGATAAGGGCGCGCAGTTAATAGTCAAATTACCGCTGGCATGAATTAAAGCGTCATCGCAATAACTAAGTTAACAAGTGCAAGGCCAACCATTGTTGCCCAAATTTTTGTTGAAACAAAAGGCTTCTTGACGTTTTTGTAGCCAAGAACCAAGATAACAATTAGAAAGATAAGTTTGATGCCAACCTTAGTGTGGTCTGGAGCATCCCAATTCGCGGGATCAGATGCATGAAGTGAAGAGCGAATACCAATTAGTGCAAAACCAGAAATCAGAGAGAGCAGAGCGCTGTGCATGGCACCACCAAGAATGCGCTTTGGGTTTTTTGGAATCTGCGAAAGTAAGGCGCCAATAATTCCGATGAAACCAATTACATGCAGAAGAAGGAAGATGTTCCGGGCAAGTGTCATGTGAAAATGGTAGACCTATATGTCGAGGTTAAGCCGTCTCTTGCAAGATAGAAATCAAAGTGGCGCGATCTACATTTTCAATACCTCGACGAAGTGCGCCATACGCCGTTGCTAAGTCTTTTAGCTCGGAGATGACAATTTTTGGCGCAATCAAGGTGATCTTCTGGACCATCTTCGAAATAGTCTTTAAATGTGGCTCTAGAGCCGATGCCAGACCACCTTCAAGAATAAAAACTTCAGGGTTAGTAATACAACAAACCGATGCAATACCGCGGGAGAGAAGCTCTAATTGATGGGTTATTAACTCGTTTGCAAACTTATCTCCGCTAGCCGCAGCGGCATAAATAGTTTTTGCAGTAACGCTCTGATTGCCAGCTAATTTCAGAATTGCTTTAGCGCCCTCTTTACTCTTAACCGATTCAAAGTATCGCTCTAAACCAACTGCGCTGGCATGGAATTCGAAGTTGGCATTTGCTGGTGATTTTGTGGAATCCTCAATTTGAAGCGGCAGGTTTCCAACTTCACCTGCAATGCCATTGAAACCGCGATAAACCTGGCCGTTAATTAATAGACCAAGACCGATACCAACACCAACAGACATAGCGGCAGCATTTGCTAAATCTTTTGCACCACCACGCCAGTGTTCGCCATAAATAGCCAGGTGCGCTTCATTCTCAACGTGAACTTGTTTCTTTAAAACTTTAGATAGTTCTTCGCTAAGTGAAAAACCTTCCCAATCAGGCAAGTTATACGACCGGGTAATTTCGCCCGTTTCTGGATCAATTGTTCCTGGTGAACCTGCAACGATTGAGCCAATCTCTGAAACCTTAATTTTGTTCTCACTTAAAATTTTTTCATACAACTCTTTAATTTTTGCGATGATGGCTTTGCGCCCACTTTTAAGTGGAGTAGCTTCAGTAAGCGTTGCAATTAAATTGCCATCTAAATCTGAGACCAGAACACGGATCTTGGAGCCACCGATATCAATAGCCACAATCTTCTTACGGTTTGAATTAAAGATAATTTGTTGGGCCTTTGGTCCAGGGCGGCCAGAAGCTGATTTTGTTTTTGCATCTGTGAAGAGAATTAGATTTTCCTTCTGCAAAATTTCGAGCGCCTCATTTACTGTGGGCTTTGAAAGTCCTGAAATCTCACCTATTAATTGGCGGGTGATTGGACCGTTTACCCGAACTACCTCAAAGACGCGGGCGACATTTAAGCGTCGCAGACCGGCCGGCGAGCCTGAAGAAGACCTCGTAAAAGCTGCCGGAAGAAACTCGGAGAAAGTGCTTGACAGAATAGGAAGACTCCTTGTTCTATTACCTACCTGAGTAAACCACATAAGTGGGGCTCAGGAGAAGAGTGAGTTTAAGGGAAAAACGAAGTCAGGAAACGAAAAGGGGAGTATTAGTGACGCAAGCGACACGTATCAAAATTACGGACGTTTCGAAGATTTATGAAACGGGTACCAAGAAAGTTGAGGCGGTCAAGAACTTCTCAGAGAGCGTGCGAGATGGTGAATTTGTCTGCATAGTCGGCGCTTCTGGCTGCGGCAAGACAACCCTTTTATGGTGCTTATCTGGTCTTCATCCTGCGACATCTGGAACCGTTCACATTGATGGCGAACTATTAACTAAGCCGCTACCTGATCGCATTGGAATGGTTTTCCAGGATTCAAATCTTCTGCCATGGCGCACTCTTATTGAAAATATTGAACTCCCATTTCAAATTAAGAAGAAGCCAGTTAATCGCGAATTAATTGAAGAGCTTTTAGAAGTAGCAGGACTTAAAGGATTTGAGAATTCATACCCTGGTGAATTATCAGGTGGAATGAAACAGCGTGGTTCGATTGTTCGCGCACTCGCCCAAGATCCTGAAGTTTTATTGATGGATGAACCATTTGGCGCACTTGATGCATTTACTCGCGAAGAGATGAACTTGTTCCTACTAAAAGTTTGGGAACGAACCAAGAAGACAATTGTTTTCGTAACGCACTCAATTTCAGAAGCAATCTTCTTAGCAGATCGAGTCTGGGTCATGTCACCAAGACCGGGTCGACTTTCTCGAATAGTCGATGTGGATTTTGCTAGACCGCGTCACATCGATCTGCAATTTGAACCAGATTTTATTGAGATCTTAAAGTCAATTAGAGAAGAAGTTGAAGGATCTAAAATTGGAAAGGGGAAGTAAGAATGACTCCAGATAATCTTGCAGATAAAATTCCTGATTTTAATTCTTCCGGCGGTCAAGGCGGCGGTGGTCCAGTAGATGTTTCGGCGATTGCGAGTATTCGTCGAGCTAAAGGCTTTAAGGAGATTATCTCCGTTTTAGCTCTTGCGATAGTGGTCGTAACTCTTCTTGAGTTTGTTTTAATCTGGACTCACACAGAGGCTTATGTATTTCCAAAGCCAACTGCAATTATTCATAGCTTATTTACCGATTTTTCTACGCTCTACTGGAAGCCGTTAACGCAGACTGTTCAGACTTTCTTCCTTGGGCTAATAATCGGTTCCACAATCGGATTGGCACTTGCAGTTCTTGTGACATTAAAACCAGGGCTAGATATTTTTATCTCGCCTTACATCATTGTTCTAGTTACTACTCCGATGGTTGCGCTAATTCCTTTCCTAATGTTGAAGTTTGGATTTGGAATGACACCTCGCGTTATTGCAATTTCGCTGGCAACCGGACCGATGGTAATGATCAACTCGGCTACTGGCTTTAGGCGAACGAATGCCGAATTAATTGCGCTTGGTAAATCCTATGGCGCCACAGAATTCCAACTCTTCCGCAAAATCCGATTCCCATTTGCGCTACCCATGATCATTGTTGGTTTCATGGTTGGTTCAATTTTCGGACTCTTAACTGCGGTAGGTGCCGAAATGGTTGGCGGTGGAATGGGTCTTGGTAATCGCTTGATCTATTTCTCATCATTAGTGCAGATGTCCCAATTTGGGGCAGTGCTTGTGATTGTCGCGACCTTCGGTGTTGGTATCTATTCCTTCTTCACATTTGTAAATCGCAAGTGGGCAAGTTGGGATGTGTAAAAAGAGAATTGCGTTCTATGCCGAACCCGGAACGCAGATAGTAAAAAGCAAGTCCGCTAACAACATAAACAG
>WLIM01000007.1 GCA_009702205.1 Actinomycetota bacterium
CCGCAGATATCGCAGTTTGAGGACACGGTGTTACTCCCTTGAATCAAGTTAAATTACGGGTTTCGCAATAAGTCGCAAAGATTACCCCGTCTACACGGGGATTGGCTAATCCGCGCGAGAAGATAGGGCCATGGCAACCTCCCTTCGACTGACCGATCGCCTCAAGGGCGTTATTGGCGACCGAACTGCTGATGCCTTAACCAAGTCATTCGGTATGTCCACGGTTGAAGACCTGCTCCGCCACTATCCAAGGCGTTATGTCGTGCGCGGTGAGTTCTCGGACATCGCAGAGTTGCTAGAAGGTGATGAAGTAACAGTTCTAGCTGAAATTGCTGCTGTTAAAACTAGGCGAGCTAATGGTCGCAATATTTTAGAAGTAAATGTGACTGACGGCAGCGCAGTTATGTCGCTGACATTCTTTAATCAACCTTGGCGTGAGAAAGAGCTAAAAATTGGTAAGACTGGAATGTTCGCTGGCAAAGTCGGATCCTTTAATGGCAAGCGTCAACTTTCTCATCCTGATTATCAATTAATTCCAGATGGCGATGATGTCGATTCTGCGCTCGCAGCTTTTGCCGGAAAATTTCTACCGGTTTATCCAGCTGGCGGGAAGATGCCATCTTGGAAAATTTCGCAATGTTTAGAAATCATTTTGGATTCGTTAGGAGAAATCGAAGATTATTTGCCAGAAAGCGTTCGAAAAGAGTTTGGTTATCCTGATCTAAAACAGGCGCTTATCTCTATCCATAAACCGGAATCTTTAGAGGCTGCCGAACTTGCAAGAATGCGTTTAACTTTTGATGAAGCAATTTTATTGCAACTTCTCTTGGCACAACGCCGGGCCGAATTGAAAGCACTTGATGCAACCCCTAGAAAAATATCAACAGATGGAATAGTGAGTGTTTTCGAGGCAAAACTTCCATTTAAATATACCGAAGGTCAATTAGAAGTTATCAAGGAGATTGCTGACGATATGCAGCAATCCCATCCAATGCATCGCCTTCTTCAAGGTGAAGTTGGTTCTGGAAAAACAGTTGTTGCGCTGCGCGCAATGCTCTCTGTTCTTGAATCTGGCGGACAAGCGGCGCTACTTGCCCCAACCGAAGTCTTAGCTGCGCAACATTTCAAAACAATCTCTAAATTGCTCGGAGATTTAGCCGAGGCCGGAACTTTGCAGGGGAGCGGGGAGGGAACACAGTTAGCACTGCTTACAGGATCTCTTAGCGCTCCGGCTAAACGTGACGCGCTAGGAAAAATTAAGAATGGCGAGGCCGGAATAGTAATTGGAACTCACGCACTGATAAGTGAAGGTGTTCAATTTAGCGATCTCGCATTAGTCGTAGTCGATGAACAGCATAGATTTGGCGTCGAACAACGAGATGCACTTCGAATGAAAGCAACAAAGCCACCGCATTTATTAGTTATGACGGCAACGCCAATTCCTCGAACTGTTGCTATGACAATATTTGGTGACCTAGATGTCTCAACTTTGCGCCAACTTCCAAGCGGTCGAATTCCGATTCAAACGCATGTGATTCCAGTTTTAGAGAAGCCCCATTATTTAGAGCGCGCATGGGAGCGAGTTAAAGAGGAGATCGCAAAGGGGCACCAGGCTTACATAGTTGCACCAAGAATTAGTTCTAGCGAGATTGACGAAACGAAAGCGAAAATCTCTGAGGCTGACATTGCGATGGCCAAATTGATGGGAGATGAAATCACAAGCGAGGAAATTTCCGGAACGCCCGATATGGCGAGCGTTGAAGATCTTGCTCCTAAATTGGCAACTGGTCCGCTTAAAGGCGTGAAACTTGCACCTTTACATGGGCGACAAAGTTCTGAATTAAAAGATGAAACTATGGCGGCATTTGCAAATGGCGAACTAGATGTTCTTGTAGCAACAACAGTTATTGAAGTAGGAGTTGACGTTCCAAATGCATCTGTAATGGTAATTATGGATGCTGATCGGTTTGGTGTTTCGCAACTCCATCAGCTTCGTGGTCGGGTAGGGCGCGGTGGCACACCAGGTTTATGCCTACTTGTATCTAGAGCAAGTGAAGATTCTTCAGCAATGTTAAGACTAACTGCTGTCGCCGGAACATTGGATGGTTTTGAATTATCAAGAATTGATTTGGATCAACGACGTGAAGGTGACGTACTTGGTCGGGCGCAATCTGGAACTAAATCACATCTTCGTTTGCTTAGAGTTTTGCGCGATGAAGAGTTAATTGAACAAGCAAGGCGCGTAGCTAATACCTTGATTGCCGATGACCCAAGCCTTGCGAAATATTCAGAACTAGCCGCGCAAGTTAATGATTTACGCGAAGAAGAGCGTTCGGCTTTCTTAGATAAGGGTTAGCGCGTTACGGTTTGCCCATGAGAATTATCGCCGGCAGCAGTAAAGGTAAAACTTTATTCTCACCGACCGAAAAAACTCGCCCAACATCAGATCGCGCAAGAGAAGGACTTTTCTCCTCACTCGAATCCGAATTCGGCTCAATGCAAGAATTAAATTTCCTAGATCTCTATTCCGGTTCGGGTGCTGTTGGAGTCGAAGCGCTCTCACGAGGCGCTGCAAGCGTTTACTCAGTTGAAGATCATTCCCAAACTGCAGCAATTGCCACTAAGAATTTTGGGTTGGTAAACGGCGCATCAGGGAAATTTCAAGTCATTTCGAGCGCGGCTGAAAGATTTGTTTCTACACCGCATCAGATTTCATTTGACATCATTTTCATGGATCCGCCATATGAAGTTTCAAATGAAATTATTGAAAAACTATTGCTAGATATAACTTCAAATAATTTATTAAAGCGCAATGGGATTATTGCTATCGAACGCGAAACGAAAAAGACGCCATTTGCTTGGCCTAAACCATTTATCGCTGAGAAAGTCCGTTCATACGGGCAGGGAAGTATCTTCTACGGCGGTTATTCTGCTAGCGTTTTACCGTGAAACGCGTCGTCTGCCCTGGGTCTTTTGACCCCATTACATTTGGGCACCTAGATATTATCGAGCGCGCCAGTTCAATTTTTGATGAAGTTGTTATTGCTGTCATGGTTAACCAGACCAAGAAAACTCTTTTTACTGTTGAAGAACGTATTGAGATGACTAAGGAAGTTACCTCCAAATATCCAAATGTGAAAGTCGACTCTTGGTCAGGTCTATTAGTTGATTACTGTAAGAAGAATGACATTTCAATAATTGTAAAAGGACTTCGAGCTGTGACTGACTTTGATTATGAACTTCAAATGTCTCAAATAAATTTGCAACTCCAAGGTGTCGAAACACTTTTCCTATCTACTGCTCCAGCTCACTCATTCCTCTCATCCTCACTGGTTAAAGAGATTGCAAGCTATGGCGGCGATGTTTCAAGTTATATCCCAGCACCACTTTTAGAGCGATTGAAAGATCGCTTGGCTGGAAAATAAAGGAGAGATCAATGGAAGTAATCGAGCGTATTGAGACGGCCATCGCAATGGTCGAAGAAGCAAGAGGCGTTCCACTTTCAGCAAGTTGCGTTCTGCATCGTGGTGAAATGTTAGAACTGCTCGACAGCGCACGTGCTGCATTCCCATCAGATCTTGCACAAGCTCAGAAGTTATTGACAGATCAAGATGCTGTTATTGAAGAAGCACGAGTAGCAGCAGATCAAATTATTGCTCATGCACGTGAAGAAGTTGAATCCATGATTTCCCAAACCGAGATAGTTGCTGCAGCAAAGAAAGAAGCCCGTCGAATTCTCGATGAAGTTGCAGAAGAAGCTAAGAGTCAACAAGATGAAATTGATGCATATGTGGATTCACGACTAGCAACTCTTGAAGTAATACTTCACAAGACAATGGAAGTTGTTAATCGTGGTCGTGACCAACTTGCAGGAGTAGATGCTAAGTCTGCGCTCTCCGAGTTGGGTGATAAGAAATAGTTAATGAGTAAAAACCCCTTCCTCTTTAATACTCATGATCTGCCTCGCCGTGCTGGCGAGATGCGTGAATATGAATTAACAATTGATTCGCACGAAGCACTTGGCTTTGAAGTTCTTGCCATTGCCGCAGACGAACCAATTGATATTGATCTGCGAATTGAATCGGTTGCAGAAGGAGTATTAGCGACTGCAACTATTCGTACGCAAGCTAGTGGTGAATGTGGCCGTTGCTTAGATCCAGTTTTCTACGATGTAGATGAGACATTTCAGGAACTTTATGAATATGTTGAAGATCCGAGACAAGCGCGTAAGAAAAATAAGCCTGGTAAAGCCGGACATAAGCGTGCACAAAAGAGCGAAGAAGATGATTTGGATGAAGATTTAGTTCGTCAAATGGATGGCGAGTTAATAGATTTAGACGGACCGATTCGCGACGCAATTATTTTGAATCTTCCAATTAACCCACTCTGTTCTGCCGACTGCCCTGGACTATGTCCGGATTGCGGAATTAAGTGGATTGAGCTTCCAGAAGAACACGAGCACGCCCCGGCCGATATTCGTTGGGCCGGTCTAGAAAATTGGAAGACCAGCACAGCAGAGGGTGGCCCAACTGGGGCCTAGCCCTGGGCGTTTTTGAATATCGCAGGGTTTGGGGGATACTTACCCCCTTCATAGAATTCATTTTTAAGCCATGAATTTATTAGTAAAAAGGGGTGCCTAAAGTGCCAGTACCAAAGCGAAAGATGTCTCGCTCACGCACTCGTCATCGTCGTAGCGCTTGGAAGACAACACCTGCTGCAGTTTCAAATTGCGCACAGTGCCAACAACCAAAGTTGCAACACACAGCTTGCCCAACTTGCGGAACTTATAACTCACGCCAAGCAGTAGAGGTTTAATCTGTACGATCGTTTAATTGCATCACTTGGAACCTCGGTTTCAAGTGAATTGCTTGAACTTGCACTAACTCATCGCTCTTATGCCTACGAATTTGGTGGGCTTCCAACAAATGAACGCCTCGAATTTCTCGGCGATAGCGTTCTCGGATTAGTTGTTACTGAAGAGCTGTATACAAAGTTTCCAGATTTAGATGAATCTAGACTTTCACCACTTCGTTCCGGCGTTGTAAATATGCGCGCACTTGCGCAAATCGCTCGTGATTTAGATCTTGGTCAATACCTGCGAATCGGGAAAGGCGAAGAAACGACTGGCGGCCGTGACAAGAATTCAATCCTTGCCGATTCACTCGAAGCCCTAGTTGGCGCAATCTATTTGGATCACGGTTTCGTAAAAACACAGGAGATTATTCTTAATTGGTTTAGACCAACTATTGAATCAGCAAACGCACAAGGTTTAGGTCTAGATGGGAAAACTGCGCTTCAAGAATTATGCGCCGCACGCGGATTAAGCACTCCAGAATATTTAGTAACTGAATCAGGACCTGACCACAATAAAAGTTTTACCGCTATTGCAGTTGTATCAAATGAAAAATTTGATCTAGGCGAAGGTAAGTCAAAGCGTGAGGCAGAACAAGCCGCAGCAAAATTGGCTTATGACAAATTAAATGCCAGAACTTCCTGAAGTTGAAACTGTAAGGCGTGGCTTAGCCGAAAATATAGTTGGTAAGAAATTCAAAGAGATCGAAGTTCTACATCCCAGAGCAACTTCGCCAAAATCAATTGCTGCGCTAACTTCACTGCGAGGTGCGCGTGTTAAAGGCGTAAAGCGTCGCGGAAAATTCCTTTGGTTTGAATTGGATCGCCCTGAAGTATTAGTTGGCCATTTGGGCATGAGTGGCCAATTTTTAATTCAGCCTAAGAGCGCTCAAGATGAACGCCACCTACGGGCACGCTTTAATTTAGGGCGCCATGACTTACGTTTTATTGATCAACGGACCTTTGGCTGGGTTGGTGTTGAAGAAAAGATAAATAATCGACCAACTTGTGTCCAACATATCGCGGCAGATCCCTTTGACCCGGAATTTAATTTGGATGAGACTATTTCAAGATTTCAGAGAAAGAAGACTGAAATAAAACGCGCTCTATTAGATCAAGGTGTTATGAGTGGAGTCGGAAATATTTATGCCGATGAGGCGCTGTGGCGCAGCAAAATTCATCCAGAAACTCGTACCGAGAAAATGAGTAAAGCTCGATTTTCACAATTAATTTCAAGTGCGACCGAAGTTATGGCCGAAGCTCTTGAAGTTGGTGGAACTTCCTTTGATGACCTTTATATAAATGTAAATGGCGAGAGCGGTTATTTTGAAAGGTCCTTGGCGGTTTACGGTCAGGAAGGCGAGGGATGCCCGCGCTGTGGTCGGGAAATAAGGCGGATCACATTTGCCAACAGATCTTCACATTTTTGCCCAAAATGTCAGCCCACACCGCGTGCTGACGGAAATCGGTAAGCCCTTTTCCGATAGGTTGCGCCTGTGTATTTGAAGAGCATGACCCTAAAAGGATTCAAGTCCTTTGCCTCCTCGACCTCGCTCAACTTTGAGCCAGGAATTACCTGCGTGGTTGGTCCTAATGGCTCTGGAAAATCAAACGTTGTTGACGCGCTCTCTTGGGTTATGGGCGAACAAGGCGCTAAATCTTTACGTGGTGGAAAAATGGAAGATGTTATCTTCGCTGGAACTTCAGGTCGCGCACCACTTGGTCGTGCTGAAGTATCAGTAACTATCGATAACACAGATGGCGTTCTTCCTATTGATTTCACCGAAGTAACAATTTCAAGAATTCTTTTTAGAAATGGCGCAAGTGAATACCAACTAAATGGTGAAACAACTCGACTTCTAGATATTCAGGAACTCTTGAGTGATTCTGGAATTGGTCGCGAAATGCACGTGATAGTTGGACAGGGTCAACTAGATGCAATTTTGCTTGCTAACCCGGAAGAGCGTCGAGCATTTATTGAAGAAGCAGCTGGAGTTTTAAAGCATCGCAAGCGCAAAGAGAAAGCTCTTCGAAAATTAGATTCGATGACTGCAAACTTGGCGCGTATTCAAGATTTAACTGTAGAGCTTCGACGTCAACTAAAACCACTTGGCAAGCAGGCTGAAGTTGCGAGAAAAGCTTCCACGATTCAATCAGATGTCAGAGATTCTAGACTTCGACTTTTAGCTGATGACTTATTGCAACTTAGATCAACTGTAGATGCTGAAGTAGCTGATGAGTCTGCGCTCCGTGCAAGACGAGATGAAGTTGAAGCCGCGCTTAACAAAGCACGCAATCGCGAAGAAGAGATTGATGCCACCGCTCTTGTTGAAAATCCACTTCTGGTTAAAGCGCAAGAAAATTACTACCAACTAACTGCGCAACGTGAAAAATTCCGTGGTATTCAGAATTTAGCTTCCGAACGCGCTCGTTTCTTATCTGAAGAAGCTGATGAAGCACGTGCAAGTGGTCGCGATCCAGAGAGCATGGATGCTGAAGCGGCAGCTCTTCGCGTAGAAGAAACACAATTGCGAAATGAAGTCACAACTGCTTCACAAAGTTTGGCAAAACTTTCAGAGGAACTTAAGAATTTAGAAGCTAACTTAACAACTGAAGAGAACAGCGTCTCTGCCGCACTTCGCGCAATCGCTGATCAACGCGAGGGTACAGCTCGTCAAGAGGGCCATATCAATGGACTTAAATCTCGTATTGATGCAACAAATGCCGAGATCACTCGTCTTACAAAGAGCAAAGACGAAGCCAGCCGGCGCCTGCAGAGTTTCCAAGAAGAATTCGCACTACTAGAAACTCAAATCGCATCTGTTGATGCAAATGAACCAGGTTTGGATTCCGAATTTGAAGCGGCAAAGAGCGCACTTGCTATTGCGCAAAGTGAATTAGATTCACTTGCAGAGAAAGAGAGTGAAGCACAACGTTTCCGTTCCGGACTTGAAGGAAGATTGCGTGCACTGCAGGAGAGTTTGATTCATCGTGATGGTTCTGGCGTAGTTCTTTCGAGCGGGACTCGCACAAGGGGTCGGCTATCTTCATTAATTAGCGTTACGCCTGGTTGGGAAGCCGCAGTTGCGGCCGCACTTGGGCCACTTGCAGATTCAGTAGTTGTTTCAGATATTTCATCTGCTGTATCTGCGCTAACAATGTTGAAGCGAGAGAGCGCTGGACAATCAGAACTTCTTGTTGTTGATGGTGAAACTGGATTTACACCTTCAAATCGCGCAGTTCCAAATGGCTTCACATCTCTTGCAAGTTTGGTTAGCTCAAGTGAAGTATCAGGTGCTATTGCCTCACTTCTTTCAGGATTTGTTGCTGTTGAAGATTTAGCAGAAGCAGAGAGCGCCCTTCGTGCCGATCCATCGGTAATCGCTATTACACGTGATGGTGATGTGCTTAGCCGAATTCGAGTTCGCGGTGGTTCAAGTGCTAAGAATTCTGCAATTGAAATTTCTGCACTTATTGAAAAGACCGAGAGCCAATTGCAAGATGTCACCAATAATTGTGATCGAATTAAGTTTGATTTGGCTCGCGCTAATGAAACGTTGTCATCACGTAAGAATATTTATGATTTAGCTCTAGGTAAGTTAAATGAATCAGATGCCAAGATTTCCGGCCTTGCAGAACAGATGGCCGTTGCTGGTCAGAATGTTAAATCAGCACAAGCCGAGCTGGAACGCGTGCTTGCAACTCTTGTCGAAGCCAACTCTCAACTTGAATCCGACGAGGCAGATCTATCCGCAGCAATCTCGCAATTTGAATCTCATCAAACCCCAGGTGATCCGGATTTAACACACTTAGAAGATTTACGTTCAAAAGTTTCAGCTTCGAGATCAAGTGAAGTTGAAGCGCGTTTAAATCTCAGAACGCTAGAAGAACGTGTTACAGCACTTTCTGCAAGAGCCAGTGCGTTAGAAACTGCAGCGCAAACCGAACGTGATTCCGCAACCCGGGCAGTAAGTCGCCGGGAACAACGTGGTGTAGCAGCGCTAACTGCTCAAGGTGTTGCTGATGCGGCATATGAAGCACTGATTCAAATTGAATCTTCAATTGCGAAAGCTTCAACCGAACGCGAACGCCTAGAAGTTTCAAGATCTGAACGTGAAAGTGAAATTCTTGCGCTTCGCGTTAAGAGCCGAGAGTTAACAACTGAATTAGATGCCCTTACTTCTAGCGTGCATAGAGATGAAATCGCTCGAGCCGAGCAACGTCTGCGCATCGAAGCTTTGGAAGCTAAGGCTGTAGAAGAACTTGGCGTTGATGTCAGCACGCTAGTTAATGAATATGGCCCAGAAAATGATGTGCCAACATTTGTTGAGGACAGTGAAGGAAACTTTGTACCAGGTGACTTAATTCCATACCGACGCGATCAACAAGAGAAGCGTCTGGCCCAAGCCGAACGTTCACTGGCTCTACTCGGAAAGATCAATCCGCTTGCACTTGAAGAGTATTCATCACTTGAAGAGCGCCTTCGTTACCTAGCTGAGCAATTAGAAGATTTGAAGAAGACTAAGCGCGATCTGCTCGACATTATTAAAGAAGTAGATGACAAAGTTCAACAAATTTTCAAAGAGGCATATGACGACACTGCTCGAGAATTTGAACTTATCTTTGCCCGACTATTCCCAGGTGGAGATGGTCGCTTAATTCTTACCAATCCAGAGGACATGACTACTGCAGGTGTGGATGTTGAAGCTAGACCTCCAGGCAAGCGTGTAAAGAGATTGTCACTTCTCTCTGGTGGAGAGCGTTCGCTAGTAGCGGTTGCACTTCTTGTTGCGATCTTTAAGGCCCGGCCAAGTCCGTTCTATGTAATGGATGAAGTTGAAGCCGCGCTAGATGACACAAACCTTGGACGTCTACTGGGCGTATTCGAAGAGCTTCGCGAGAAATCGCAATTAATTATCATTACTCACCAGAAGCGCACCATGGAAATTGCCGATGCACTTTATGGCGTAACAATGCGCGGCGATGGCGTATCTGAAGTTATTTCGCAGCGTATTCGGGAATCTGAAAGCGCAAACTAGTTTCATCTAGTTGAATCGCGGTTTTGTAAATGGCGCTCTTTAGTAAGTTATTCGCAAAGATCCGTGGCGGGCAAACATCACAAAGTGACTGGGCTGAAATTCATGACTCACTTATCGCCGCAGATTTAGGTGCCAAGAATGCTGCTGAAATAATTGAAATTGCCAAGAAAACTAAGAGCGACGATATTTCGGAAGCGATATTCAATTCGCTTAAAAGTTGGCTAAGTCAAAATAGCCGTGCTCTTGCAACAAATTCAGTGCGCACAACAACTGTGATGATTGTTGGCGTAAATGGAACCGGAAAAACTACATCGACTGCCAAATTAGTTTCACATTTGAAGAGTGAAAATAGAACAGTTCTACTTGCAGCTGCTGATACTTTTCGTGCCGCAGCAGTCGAACAACTACAAACTTGGGCACAGAGATTAAATGTAGAAGTTGTCACAGGTCCAGTAAATGGAGATCCAGCATCAGTTGCTTTCGAAGCAGCAACTAAAGCTAAGGAAGAAAATACAAATTATTTAATTATTGATACCGCCGGACGTCTACATACAAAGTCGGGTTTGATGGATGAGCTTGGGAAAGTGCGAAGAGTTGTTGAAAAAGTGCTACCAATTGATGAAGTGTTACTTGTAGTCGATGCGACAACTGGACAAAATGGAATAGTTCAGGCGAAAGTATTTATGGAGAGCGTCGTTGTCACTGGATTGATATTGACCAAGATGGATGGATCAGCAAAGGGCGGGATCGCATTGGCGATTGAACGCGAGACCGGAATTCCGGTTAAATTTATTGGGACCGGTGAGGGCGCTTCGGATCTGGAAGTATTTGTCGCCGAGCCATATTTGAACGGGCTATTGGCTTAGATTTTGGCTGTTGTAACCAATTTGTAACACAAAGGGCGAAGCTTTCACCTCTTTGTAATCTTTCGTGCCACCTGATGTAACGGGCTAGGTGGAATCTACGACCATCTCAATGGCGAGGGCGATACGGATATTTCGTGAAAGTAGTTAAAAATGGATGTAGTTCTTAACTCAGGCGATACGGCTTGGATGTTAGCAAGCACAGCTCTTGTGCTTCTAATGACACCAGGTCTTGCTTTCTTCTACGGTGGAATGGTTAGAAGTAAAAGCGTTCTAAATATGATGATGATGTCTATGGTGACAATTGGAATCGTTAGCGTGCTGTGGGTTTTCTATGGTTACGAATTGGCTTTCGGTTACACATCTGATTCACCTTGGTATGGCGGATTCTCGCTATCCGGACTTGGAACTCAGGTAAATGATTTCACCAACAATGGTGGAACCTATCCAATTCCACTTCTTGTATTCGCAGCTTTTCAACTAATGTTCGCAATTATTACTCCAGCACTTATTTCGGGTGCTATCGCTGATCGCGCAAAGTTTTCAGCATGGGCAGTTTTCGTTGCAATATGGTCAACAGTTGTTTACTTCCCAGTTGCACACTGGGTCTTCGCATTCGGTCATAAAGTTGGCGACAACGTAACTGGCGTTGGCTTCCTTGCAGGTAAAGGTCTCGAAGACTTTGCGGGCGGAACTGCTGTACACATTAATGCTGGTGCTGCTGGTCTTGCTCTTGCAATTCTTCTTGGCAAGCGCGTTGGTTGGCGTAAAGAAGCAATGCGTCCACATTCACTTCCACTCGTAATGTTGGGATCTGGTCTACTTTGGTTTGGTTGGTTTGGATTCAATGCTGGATCTGCGCTAGCTGCTAATGGAATTGCTGGTTTAGCATTTATGAATACCCAAGTTGCAACTGCCGGTGCACTTGTAGGTTGGATTCTTGTCGAAAAAATTCGCAATGGACATCCAACTTCTCTCGGTGCCGCTTCAGGTGCAGTAGCTGGATTAGTTGCAATCACTCCTGCTTGTGCATTCGTAGCGCCTTGGGCAGCTGTAGTAATCGGTTTTATTGCCGGAATTCTCTGCTCACTTGCAGTCGGACTTAAGTACAAGTTTGGCTTCGATGATTCACTAGACGTTGTCGGCGTTCACTTAGTCGGCGGAATCTGGGGTTCACTTTCAATCGGAATCTTCGGTGCAAGCGTTGTAAATAGCGTTGGCCTAAATGGCTTGCTATATGGCGGAGGCGCCGCATTACTTGGTAAGCAAGCGCTCGGTGTTGGTCTAGTTGCTGCTTACTCTTTCATTGCAACTCTAATCATTGGGTTTGCAATTGATAAGACAATCGGCTTCCGAGTTAAGAAAGATGCAGAAGTTGAGGGCATCGATCTAAATGAACATGCTGAATCAGCATATGAAATGTATAGCTCATCACGAGGAGGCTCATCACTATGAAACTAATTACCGCAATCATCAAGCCATTTAAATTGGAAGATGTTAAAGAAGCGCTAACAGCCTTCGGAATTACTGGAATGACAGTTTCAGAGGCAAGTGGTTTTGGACGTCAAGGCGGACACACTGAGGTCTATCGCGGCGCTGAATACACAGTTGATTTGATTCCAAAGATTCGACTAGAGGTATTAGTTGACGGCGCGGAAGCAGAGAAAGTTATTGATGTAATTGTTAAGGCTGCATCAACTGGCGCTATTGGAGACGGAAAAGTTTGGTCGTCGCCGGTAGATAACATCGTTCGCGTTCGTACCGGAGAGCGCGGAACTGACGCAATTTAAATAGCAAGTAAGTAGAGTAACTCCGTGGGAACCCGTGAGCGCCGTGATCGATCTAACAAGATTGATAGTGCGCTCCGGGTTTCTTTTTTGCAAGCCGCAGATAGATTTTTAACGAAGCCTCAAAGCGTTTCGCTCGCTGCTATTGGTGGGTATGGCCGAGGTGAACTTTCGCCCGGTTCAGATTTAGATTTATTAATTCTCCATGATGGAAACGAGAAGGCAGAAACTGTTTCCGAGTTTGTAAATGCTTTCCTCTATCCACTTTGGGATGATGGTAGATCTGTTGACCATTCTGTGCGCACCAGAAGTGAAACTAGAGATTTGGCGCACGAAGATATTCGAGTGGCTCTTGGCTTATTGGATATCAGGCATGTTGCTGGAAACTCAGAACTTACGAGCGCTGTAGCAACAGATGCGCTTGAAAACTGGCGGCGAAATCAAAGTAAATATCTACCTAAACTCCGTAAATCAATGCAAGATCGAGAGTTGCGGTCAGGAGAATTAGCTTTTCTCTTAGAACCGGATTTAAAAGAGGCACGAGGCGGACTTCGAGATATAAACGCTCTTCGAGCGATTGAAATGTCTGGAGTCGTATCTGTTTCACTTTCAAGAGTCGCAGAGTCCGAAGCGCTACTTTCGAATGTTCGAGATGTTTTGCACGGGGATAGTCTCAAGGCTAAAGATCAATTGCTTTTAACAGAACAAGATCGTGTTGCTGCGACTATGAAGTTTAAAGATGCCGATGAATTAATGCTGGAAGTTGCTAAAGCTGCTCGAGCGGTTGATTATCTAACTGAACTAACTTGGCACAGAATTGATTCACTAGAAGCAAAGGGGTGGTTTAAGAAAAGTAAGCCACAAAGTATTGATCGAGGCTTAGTAATTTTGAATTCAGAAATTACAATCGAAAATGGTTACGACATTGCACTTGATCCAGCCATTGGGTTGCGCGCAGCAGCAACTGCTGCACAACGCGGCCTGCCACTTTCAATCGATGCTTGTGTGCTTTTAGCCGAGAAATTTACCCAGTTGCCATCGCCTTGGCCGAAGGATGTTCTAAATGATCTGGTCTCCTTAATTGGCGCCGGGACACCAATGATTAGAGTTTTTGAAGCACTTGATCAGGATGGTTTAATCGAAAAATGGATACCTGAGTGGTCACATGTGCGTTTCTTGCCGCAACGAAATGTTCTGCATCGACATACAGTTGATCGCCACATGCTTGAAACAGCAGTTCGAGCTGCCAATTTAACTCGTACTGTAAAGCGAGCAGACATTCTTCTTGTTGCTGCGCTTTTTCATGATATCGGTAAGGGATTTCCAGATAAGGATCACTCTGAATATGGCGAAGAGTTGATAGTTCCACTTGCAATGCGTTTAGGTTTTGATGAAGCTGATTGTGCACAAATTGCACTTCTAGTTCGTGAACATCTACTTCTATCTGCAGTTGCAACCCGTCGTGACTTGGAAGATCCAGCAACTATTTCTTACGTTGTGGAAAAGGTTAAAGACCCGGAGGCACTTCAACTTTTGCATGCACTAAGTATTTCCGATGGTGAAGCAACAGGAAAATCTGGTTGGAGCGATTGGAAGGCTGGTCTCGTAGCCAATTTAGTTTCTAGATGTCTAGAGTCGATGGCTGGCGTTAAACCGGTATCCCAACCAGACTTAGTTCCAACTGGGCCTGTTACGCAAGACTTTATGATTTCGATAATTGGCGATGCTCAAAACCGAGAGCACATTGAGATAGAAATAGTTGCAAGAGACCAGACCGGGCTCTTATCAGCGGTTGCTGGATTAATGACAATTTCCAGGCTCAATGTTCGATCTGCTAAAACTAGAACCACAAATGAAGTTGCAGTGATGAGATGGATAGTTGAATTAGATGCAAATGCGCAGATGCCTACGTCAGAAAAACTCCTGGACCAATTAAAGAAGGCGCTTTCCGGAGATTTAGATTTAGGACGAAAAATTGAAGAGCGAATTGAGAATTACCGAAAATATCCTGGAATTCCTACGCCACCACCAGTTGTATTTGCATCCAATGATTTAGCAACTAACGCAACCATAATTGAAGTCAGAATGCACGATCGACCAGGAATTCTCTTCTCGGTAGCGCGCGCAATCTCTAGATTCGGCGTTGATATCAAATCTGCAATCGTTTCGACTCTTGGCGCCGAAGCATTTGACACCCTTTACGTCACGGATCTATCTGGCCAGCCACTTAGTGGCGAGCGAGCTCAGTTACTTGCGACAAAGGTTGAAAATATTTTAATCACCCACCTTTAACTAGTAACCTGCGGCCATGTTCGAATCCTTATCGGCGAAATTCCAAGGGGCCTTTGCCTCGCTTAGAAGTAAAGGGCGCCTTAAATCTGGGGATATCGCTGAAATTTCTAATGAAATTCGTTCTGCGCTCCTTGATTCAGATGTAGCGCTAAGTGTTGTTGATTTCTTTATAGGTGAATTAAAAGCACGGACTGATTTAGTTCTCGAAGATCTAAATAAATCAACCAATCCGGCAAATGCCGTATTTGAAATTGTTAACTCACTTCTGATCGAAATTTTAGGCGGAAGTGCTCGCAGAATTCGATTGGCGAAAAATCCACCAACTGTAATTCTGCTTACCGGTTTGCAAGGAGCAGGAAAGACTTCACTTGCCGGAAAATTGGCGAAGTATCTAAAGGACCAGGGTAATACGCCACTTCTAGTTGCATCAGATCTACAACGTCCAAATGCTGTTACTCAACTTCAAGTAGTTGGTGAAAGTGTTGGAGTCCCAGTATTTGCGCCAGAACCTGGGAATGGTGTTGGCGATCCGATAACGGTGGCCAAGAACGGTCTAGCTTTCGCCAAAGATAAATTACATAACATTGTGATTGTTGATACCGCCGGTCGCCTCGGCGTTGATGCGCAATTGATGAAAGAAGCAAAATCTATTCGTGATGTTGTTAATCCGGATGAAGTTCTATATGTCGTTGATGCAATGGTTGGACAAGATGCTGTAAATACGGCGAAGGCATTCCTAGATGGTGTTGGCTTTGATGCGATTGTTCTAACTAAATTGGATGGCGATGCTCGTGGTGGCGCTGCACTTTCAATTACTCAAGTAACTGGCAAGCCAATTATGTTTGCTGCTACTGGTGAAAAAGTTACTGACTTTGATCTCTTCTACCCAGATCGAATGGCTTCTAGAATCCTTGGACTTGGCGACATTGCAACTCTTGCCGAGCAAGCAAAAGGTGCATTTGATAGCGACACTGCTTCCAAATTAGAGAGTAAATTTGCAAGTGGTGAAGATTTCACACTTGATGATTTCTTAGCACAATTAGAAGCCATGAAAAAGATGGGCTCTATGACAAAGCTATTGGGTATGTTGCCAGGTGCGAATTCTGGCGCCATGAAGAAACAACTTGAACAATTCGATGAAGGTGAACTTGTAAAGACACAATCAATCGTGCAATCGATGACACCTCTCGAGCGCAATGACCCAAAGGTTTTAAATGGTTCGAGGCGTTCACGAATCGCTAAAGGTTCTGGTCGCCAAGTTTCAGATGTGAATTCATTAGTGGAACGCTTTAGCCAAGCCCAAAAAGTTATGAAGCAGATGAGAAGTGGAAAAGGTGGGATGCAATTGCCACCAGGAATGGCGCTACCTGCCGGGATGCCAAAGGCGCCCGCGGCAAAGGTTATAAATAAGAAGAAATCCCGTTCGGGAAATCCAGCAAAACGGGCACTTGAAAGCTAATTAGCCCTTTGGCCCATAATTTGGGTTATGCGGGTGTGGCTGGCAAGATTAGCCCTCTGCGAGGGGCCCTCTACCCCCAAGCGATCTTCGCCAAGAGGTGAAAGATTTTTTCAAACAGGTTTTAATTTTTGAGTGACGCTCCCACTGTCACAACGAGATAAGAACCGATTAAAACAAGGAGAAAGCCTTCGTGGCCGTAAAAATTAGATTAATGCGTATGGGAAAAATCCGTACTCCACATTTTCGTATCGTAGTTTCAGATTCACGTGCAG
>WLIM01000070.1 GCA_009702205.1 Actinomycetota bacterium
GCCGATCTAGATTCGGCAATACTTTCAGCAGATTTTATCTGTTCGGCTTTAGAACTAACAGCAAAACTAGCGGCTGAAAGTGCTTGCGCGATATCACGTTTAGTTTCTTCTGCAATTCCACCTTTAACCGCAGAATCGAAAAGTGTTCGCGCAATAGTTCGCACTTGAACAACTGTGTGTTCTACCGCAACGCCACGGACATAAAGTTCTTCAGCCTCATCAACTTCTGCAGTTGGAAACCACTTTGCATGTCCCCTGGCTTCAACAGCTTGTGCCCTGACTCCTGGAATTTCTTCGACCAAAAGGCGCGCCTTGGCTAACCAATTACCAGCTTCATCTTGCGTAAATCCAGCAGCAACGCCTTCAGACATCTCGCCTAACAACTTTGCACATTTATTGGCAAGTGAACTTATCTTGTCGACCATTCTTGCGGCAGGAGTTTTTGCATGTGCAAAATACGAGAAAATAATTGCAACGGCAGCGCCGATAAGCGTTGAAGACAATCTAGAGAAGGCAGTGCTTTCACTTAGCCCTGGGCCAATAACAATAAGCGCAGTTACCGGAACATTTACGGAAGCAACTTCACCAAGATGTAGAGCTCTAGCAACTACAGAGCAAAGTAGAACTGTCATAGAAACAGATATGACTCCGAAATTAAAGATTGAAACACATGCAAGGGCCACGCCAGCACCAATTGCAGTTCCGACAATCTGGCCGAATCCTTCACGAACCGACTTATAGAGAGAGATTCGAATACTTAATGCGCAGATAATCGCTGCAACTACACCGCCATCTTTGAGAAGTAAGTCGCCCAATTTCCAGGCAACACCTGAAGCAACGGCAGAGACAACTATTAAGCGCACCCAAGATTTGCGGTCGGCAAAAAGCTTCTTAACTCGCTTCACCAATTTGCGCACGGGGTGATTCTATATCTGGCACTGCTTGGAAAGATTGCGTAATATGCCGACATGTCTAATCAAATGGGTAATAAGAGTTATCCGGTTCAAATTGATGATGCCGAGCTCGCAACTAAATTAGATCCGCTCTCATTTGAAGTATTGCGCCACGGTGCTACCGAACGGCCATTTACTGGCGAATACACTGATAGCGACAAGGTAGGCAGTTATCGTTGCAAAGCTTGTAACTACGAACTCTTTAGAAGTGAAACTAAATTTCATTCAGGATGTGGCTGGCCATCTTTTTATGCACCTACCAAGGACGATGCTGTTGAATTAATAGAAGACCGGTCGCTCGGAATGCGAGTTCGCACTGAAGTTCGTTGCGCGAACTGTGGGTCACACCTAGGACATGTATTCGAAGGCGAAGGTTATGACGTGCCTACTGATCAACGTTGGTGCATTAATTCAGTTTCGCTAATACTTGAAGAGAAGTAAAACTACTTAGGAATACGCAATCCCTGCATTCCGCCATCAACTGTTACCGAAGAACCTGTAGTTGAACCTTGAAGTGGGCTGGCCAAATAACAAATAGCACTTGCAACTTCTTCTGGTGAAACTAATCTGCCAAGTGGTTGGCGCGCTTCTAAAGCTGCGCGCTCTGCGGCAGGATCAGCAGCCTGAGCCAACAACCGTTGTACCCAAGGTGTATCAGCTGTTCCAGGGTTAACACAGTTAACGCGAACCCCATCAACAATGTGGTCATTAGCCATTGCGAGAGTTAGTGATAAGACCGCACCTTTTGATGCGCTGTAAACCGCACGCTTTGGAATTCCGGCAGTTGCTGCGACCGAACAAGTGTTAACAATTGCAGCGCTCTTGCTCTTGCGCAAAAGTGGAAGCGCAGACTTAGAGGTGCGTACGATTCCAAGAACATTTACATTCATTACCTTCATCCACTCTTCAGAAGAGTTGGCTTCGATGGTTCCGACAGCGCTTATTGCTGCGTTATTAATAAGTATGTCTAACTTAGTAATTCCTTCGAAAGCCTTAGCTACTGAAGCATCATCGCCAACATCGCATTGCACCCAGGTTGCGACGCCAGACATGCCACCTTCAGCAAGATCCAGACCATAAACAGTTGCACCACGTTCCTTCAAAAGCTTTGCGGTTGAAAGGCCGATACCGGAACCTGCGCCAGTTACAACAGCGGTTAATCCTGCGAATTCAGTGCTCATGAGTTTATCCATTCTTTTCCGGTTGGGAAGGTGAAATCTGAAATTGTTTGCGCATACATTTCAGAACCAGCACCTGGTTTTAGTGGTGGCATGTAATGCGCATTCTTAATATCTGTTGGAACAACAAAGTGTTCGTGCAAGTGATCGACAAATTCAACTACGCGATCAGCATGATGTCCGGTAACCGCAACTGCATCAAACATAGCAAGATGTTGGACCATTTCACATAAGCCAACGCCACCTGCGTGCGGACATACTGGAACTCCAAATTTTGCGGCCATCAAAATGATTGCCAAATTCTCATTCACACCAGCGACACGAGTAGCGTCAATCTGCACAAATGAGAAAGATTTTGCTTGCAACATCTGCTTAAAAATAATGCGGTTCATGCCGTGTTCACCCGTTGCAACACGGACTGGTGCGATTGCTTTTGCAATAGTTGCATGACCTAATACGTCATCAGGATTAGTTGGTTCTTCAACCCAGTGCAGATTTACATCACCAATTCCCTTAATCCATTCAATGGCCTGATTAACATCCCAAACTTGGTTAGCGTCAATTGAAATTTTGATATCTGGCCCGACAGCTTCGCGCGCAAGACGTAATCTGCGCTTATCATCTTCTAGATTTCCACCGCACTTTAATTTAATTAACTTGTATCCATCTGCAACAGCTTGCTTTGCAAGACGAACCATCTTCTCATCGGTATATCCCAACCAGCCTGGCGTAGTTGTGTATGCCGGTAGACCTTCTTTAATTAATTGAGCTTCATTTGCTGCGCGGTTTGGTTGGGCTTTACGCAATATTGCGAGCGCCTCATCTGGAGTTAGCGCATCTGTTATGTAACGGAAATCAATTAATTCAACAATTTCTTCTGGAGATAAATCAGATAGGAATTTCCATAGCGGCTTCTTTTTGAATTTTGTAACTAAATCCCATGCCGCATTAACAACTGCGCCGGCAGCCATCTGAGTTACGCCCTTTTCTGGTCCAAGCCAGCGAATTTGTGAATCCCGGACCAAACTTCTTGCGAATTCACCCATGTTCTTCGAAAGATCTTCAAGATCGCGTCCAACTGCATATGGGGCCAACAATTCAATTGCATCGCATTGCAAATCATTTCCGCGGCCACAAGTAAATACAAAGCCATGGCCTTCCAAGTTTGGATCATCAGTTTCAAGAATTACTAGCGCCGCCGAATAATCTGGCTCTTTGTTCATTGCATCCGAACCATCTAAGCCTCGTGATGTAGGAAATCTGACATCTACGGTTTTAAACCCAGTGATCTTTGGCATGCGTTTCCTTTGCAATTTTGGATTTGAACTCTTCGCTTATTAGCAAAAATCCTATACGATAAATTTCATGTCGCGACATAACCAGAAAGTTGGAATGAAGCGCGTAGACCTCGAATTAACCAGGCTAAGCCTTGGAACCGCCCCACTCGCTGGGCTCTTCAAATCTGTAGATATTTCAGAGAGCGACCAATTAATTAATACCGCCCTCGATAGTGGCATGAATTATTTCGATACCGCTCCGCTATATGGACATGGGCTTGCAGAGGAACGCCTTGGACGAATTTTGAAAGGCGCATCAAAGCCATTTGTTTTACAGACTAAAGTTGGTCGAGTTTTAAATTGGGTTGAAAAAGCTGATCCAGTTCCTTGGTTTCCAGATGCAGATCCACATATCCAACCGGTCTTTGATTATTCAGCAGAAGGAATTAAGCGCTCTTTTAATGAGAGCTTAGAACGTATGGGAGTTGACCATATTGATATTGCACTTATGCACGATGCTGAAAACCATATTCCGCAAGCAATTAATAACGCGTACCCAGTTTTAGCAGATTTAAAACGTCAGGGAATTATTAAGGCAATCGGAATCGGAATTAATTTCTGTGATGCTGCAATTGAAATCATGAAAAACGTAGATCTAGATATTGCACTTCTCGCTGGCAGATATACCTTGCTCGACCAGAGCGCCCAGAATAAATTGCTGCCTTACGCACTTGAGCGAAAGGTAGATATAACAATTGGTGGCGTATTTAATTCGGGAGTTCTTGCAGATCCAAAACCTGGTGCAACTTTTGAATATCTACCCGCTTCGGATGAAATTATTGCAAAGGCCCAAGCTATTGGCACATTTCTAAACAATCTTGGAATCCCACTAACTGCAGCGGCTCTGCAATTTCCGCTTCGTCATCCTGCTGTTACATCAGTTCTTACCGGTTCTCGAAATAGTAAGGAATTACTTTCAAATATGAATGATTTCGATCGCGAACTACCTGAAGATATTTGGACCCAACTTGAAGATGCAAATCTGATTGAAAGGATCTCGTAATGGCGGTAAAACGTATTGCTCAAGTAATTGGAGTTAAACCTAAAGATATTGCGGAATATGAACGCATCCACGAAGAAGTTTGGCCAACAGTTTTAGCCACGTTGAAGCGGGCAAACGTTCAAAATTTCTCAATATATAGATACGAACATCTGCTCTTCTCTTATATGGAATACACCGGAAATGATTACGAAGCAGATATGGCGTTAATCGCGGCCGATCCAGAAACACAACGCTGGTGGAAAATTACTGGTCCAATGCAAAATCCAGTTGCCGAAGTTGAAAACGGCCAGTGGTGGCACACAATTCCCGAGAAATTCCATTTGGCGTAGATTGGGTTAATGATGAAATTCTCAATTGTAAAAACAACTACTAACGACTATCAGTTTGCGGTAACTGTCGATGGCAAGCATTCAAGTGTTTCCCAAATTCCAACACTCACACAGGCTATGCATTTAACGCTTGCAGAACTAAAGAGCGCCGTAGCAAATACGTCTGAGCAAATAACAGGAAGCGTAGTTGCGCCAATTGCACCAGAAATTGAATTGTGGGGCGCTGGTGTTACTTATCTGCGATCGCGCGATGCTAGAAAGGAAGAGTCTGGTGTCCCTGATGTTTATCAAAGAGTTTATGAAGCCGATCGCCCAGAGTTATTCTTTAAATCAAATGCAGTTCGCGCCCGTGGGTCTAATGAAAAAGTAGGAATCCGGTATGACTCAGATGCCTCTGTCCCAGAACCTGAAGTTGCTATCTATA
>WLIM01000071.1 GCA_009702205.1 Actinomycetota bacterium
AAACCTTGAGCTTGCCTTGTTCAGGCATGATCTCGGAGATAGTTGCTGGCAACGTTGCAAATGGGCCATCCATAACAGTTACAGATTCATTGATTTCGAAATCAACCATACGAATATCAATTTTGTCTGACTTCTTAACTGGACGTGGCGCCAGGATGTTCTCTACTTCGGTCAAAGTTAGTGGTGATGGGTGGTGTGCATTTCCTACGAAACCAGTTACGCCCGGTGTATTTCGCACGCATGACCATGATTCGTCTGTTAGATCCATGCGAACTAAAACGTAGCCTGGAAAAACATTGCGTTTAACTTGTTTGCGTTGGCCGTTCTTAATTTCCATTACTTCTTCTTCTGGAACTTCAACTTGGAAAATATAATCTTCCATATTTAGTGAAGTAATACGGTTGGCAAGGTTGCCCTTTACCTTCTTCTCGTATCCAGCGTATGAGTGAACTACATACCAATCGCCAGGTGCAGTACGAAGTGCGCGGCGGAATTCTGCATTCTCATCGTTCTCTTCTTCTAATTCAACAGCTACTTCTTCTTCAATAGCATCAATAGCTTCTTGTGTGCCAACAACTTCATCGGCAACTACAGATGTAACTACATCATCAGTTGCTGTAGCGGCGAGCGCAGCTTCAAAGTCATCTGCTGAATTAGTTTGAGGTAGATCTAAATCTTCAAGTGACACTAGATTCCCCCGTTACCCAAATACCCAGAAAACAATTTTTGTCAGCACAATATCTAGTACTGAAACAACAGCAATAATGAAACCTACGAAGACCAATACAACTGCTGTGTAAGTTGTTAATTGGTTGCGAGTTGGCCAAACGACTTTACGAAGTTCAGAGACAACTTGGCGATAGAAAAGGCCAATGCGACCAAAGAACCCTAGGGATTCCTGGTCTGTGTCGTGTGATGGATCTTTCTCATCAACCACTTTCACTACCTCTTTCCTAATCATTACTACGCCGTTTATAAGCCGTTTGTAAAACTTCTCAACTACTTGCAGGGCAGGAGGGACTTGAACCCCCAACCGCCGGTTTTGGAGACCGGAACTCTGGCCAGTTGAGCTACTGCCCTTCGAGCGTTACTTAAGTCAAAAAGACATGCGTCAGCATGACCTAATGCAAGCGCCAGAACGGGGAGTGTAGAGCGCGAAGGGGGTCTTAGTAAAATCTTGGGCATATAAGGGTCGAACCCCAGGAAGCCAAGGTAAATCTTGGGATGGCATACTCCGCACTATGAGCGCAAAACCAAGAATTTCTCGCAGAATCGCAGCCATCGCAGAGTCAGCCACTTTGGCTGTAGATGGAAAGGCGAAAGCCCTTAAAGCAGCAGGTCGTCCCGTAATTGGCTTTGGCGCAGGCGAACCAGATTTTCCAACTCCTGATTACATTGTTAAAGCTGCAATGGATGCCGCATCAAAACCAGCGAATCATCGCTACACACCAACACCTGGTCTACCAGAACTTCGCGAAGCAATCGTTGCTAAAACTTTGCGTGATTCAAATTATGTAATTACTGCTGATCAAGTTCTTGTAACTAATGGTGGCAAGCAAGCAGTTTATGAATCATTCGCTTCAATCATTGATCCAGGCGATGAAGTTATTTTGCCGGCGCCATATTGGACCACTTATCCCGAATGCATCAAACTTGCGGGTGGCGTGAGTGTTGAAGTTTTCGCAGATGAAACCCAAAATTATTTAGTAACAGTTGAACAACTTGAAGCTGCGCGTACTCCTAAGACAAAAGCACTTCTTTTCTGCTCTCCATCAAACCCAACTGGTTCTGTTTATAGCGCAGAACAAGTTAAGGCAATTGGGCAATGGGCGCTCGCAAATGGAATTTGGGTAATCTCCGATGAAATTTACGAACATCTTTTATATGACGGTGCCACTGCGCCAAGTCTTCCAGTTCTAGTTCCAGAAATGGCAGATCAAACAATTATTCTCAATGGTGTTGCAAAGACTTATGCGATGACTGGATGGCGCGTGGGTTGGATGGTTGGGCCGAAGGATGTAATTAAGGCCGCAACAAATCTGCAATCACATTTAACTTCAAACGTCTCAAATGTTTCGCAACGTGCCGCAATCTCAGCTCTTACTGGTGATCTAGATGCTGTTCGCGAAATGGGAGTGGCTTTTGATCGTCGCCGTAAATTAATTGTTGATCTATTAAACAAGATTCCTGGCGTCTTCTGCCCAACACCAACTGGTGCTTTCTATGTTTATCCATCAGTTAAAGGCGTTCTTGGTAAAGAAATTCGCGGCAAGCGACCACAAACTTCTGCCGAACTTGCAACACTTATTTTGGATGAAGTTGAAGTAGCAGCAGTACCTGGCGAAGCATTTGGACCATCAGGATATCTACGCTTTTCATATGCACTTGGCGACGAAGATATTGTCGAAGGTATCGGTCGCGTTGCAAAGCTATTGGGCGAAGCTAAGTAATTAAATACTTAAAGGCTTAACCCGACTAGCTGCACTTCGGACTGTAATTCAATTCCAAATTTATTTTTAACTTTTTCCTGGGCGCTTCTAGCTAATTCAATCAAATCTGTAGCTGTTGCATCGCCCGAATTAGAAAGTGCAAGCACGTGTTTAGGAGAAATCTGAGCACCTGCTAATCGATCACCTTTACTTACGCCAGCATGTTCCATCAACCATGCAGCTGAAGTTTTTACTCGCCCATCTGGCATTGGCCATCTAGGTGCATCACTCGGGAGAGTGTCTGCAATATCTTTCCGTAAAATTGGATTCATAAAGAATGAACCTGCAGAATTTATTCCCTGGCCAATTAACATTCCTTTTGCGCCACGCAACTTTAAAACTGCATCTCTAACTTTACCGATTTCAACACGTGCACCAATTTCCACACCAAGCTCTTTTGCAAGTTCGGCATATCCGATCGGTAAGGAGTTCTCACCTTTTCGCAGTTGAAAGGTGACATCTAAAATTACATATCGACCAGCGCTCTCTTTAAAAATAGAGCTTCGATAAGAAAAATTGCATTCACTTGCCATGAAAGTTTTAAGCTCTTGTTTTTCACGATCAAAAGTTCGCACTCGTGCAATAACTTCTGAAACTTCATGGCCATAAGCGCCAATGTTTTGAATCGGTGCTCCCCCAACGGTTCCAGGAATTCCACTCAGAGATTCAAGGTTTGCTAACCCCATTTCAATAGTGAATGCGACGAATTCATCCCAGTCACTGCCTGAACTTACGGTCAACATGCCACCGCTACAGGCATCAATCTCGTAAGTGTTTCCAGTTGTTTCAACTCTAATTACGGTTCCCGCAAAACCACTATCGCTAATTAAAACATTTGATCCGCCACCAAGAATAAGTAGTGGTGTCTTTGAATTATCTGCGGTCTTAACTGCATCAATTAACTCTGCTTCAGAAGTCACATGCAAAATGTTTGAAGCTGGACCGCCGACACCAAGTGTGGTGAAGCTCGATAATTGCATCTCGGTCATAAGAGAAGGTTACCTGCGCGGTGACAATATTTCGTTCTTACCTCGAAAGCGCGCAAGGATCCGGTCATAGTTCTTCTTTGACTGTTCGTCGCGATAGTCCGGATCAGTGTCGTAATAACCATGGTGACGTTCCTGCTTCAACGGTAGATCCATCTGCCAAAGTCGGCCCTGCGCTTGTCGAAGTTTTAAACCAAATTCTATATCTGCGTTGCGATAATAAATTGCTCGAATATTGAAAGCTCCTGCTTCAAGAGCATGTTCCTTATTTAACCCAAGGAAATAACTGAAAAGGACATCAACTTCGCCTTCGCCTTTATCATCAACACTTCGCCATTCATCTTCAATATTTATTAAGCCTCCGCGCCAGCCAACAGCGCTGAAATTATTCTCTGCAAGTTTTGAAATCAATGGCGTTATTGCATCGCCTTCAAAGATTGTTGAAGGATCCATAACAATTACATATGGCGAGTTTGCCAACTTAATTAGCGCATTCATGGCTTCGCCCCAGCCAACTCCTTCAGTAATCTGAACTACATAGCTTCGCTCATCGATAACTGAAGCGATATCGCCAACTTCTGGCGTTCCTGAAATTAGAAGATAGATTGCAACATCTTCCGAAGAGTTAGCTTTAGCTGCTGCAATTGCAGTTATAGCGTCATCAATAAAACCATCGGCATAGATAAGAATTGTCGTAGAAAATTCCTTTGCGCTTAACTTGCGCAAATCTCCAATTCGTTTGTAAACCTTAAAAGGCACACTCATTAGAGTTTGATTACTCCCTTAGCCATTCCTAAGACTTTGACATCGTTACAGATTGCAGTGAGTTCAATCTTAGCTAGGCCATCATTTATTTCTAAGACCTTGCCGCTGACTGCTAATTTCACATCAATATTATTAGGAACGACTACTGGCTTAATGAATTTTGCACTAAATGAGATAACTTTTTCACTTCCAGCGATTTCAGATAAATATCTACCTGCGAGCGCCATAGTTAGCATCCCATGTGCAATTACATCGGGCAGGCCAACGGATTTTGCGAAATCTTCATCTTGATGAATTGGGTTTTGATCCCCACTCGCATCTGCATAATCAACAAGGAGTTTGCGATTAATTGTGAACTCCGAACCAGCAAGTTCCTGCCCAACAACTAATTGGCTCATGCGCGGACCACCAAAGTTGACCAGGTTGACACGACAAGGACAGAGCCAGAATGTAAATCAGATCTAACGCTGACGATTTCATTGCCAGCAACGTTTCGAGCACTCTCGATTGTTGAGGAGCATATGAAAACATCCCCGGCAACTATTGGACGATTAATTTCAAATCTTTGGTCACCATGGACAACTCGAGTCCAATCAAGGCCACTGTCTTGCAAAAGTTTTTGGGATTGATCAAGAGTTATTGAAATTGAAAAAGTAGGAGGTGCGATATTGGTATTTGGTTCGCCAATAACACCAGCAAATTTAGAGATTGATTCTTGGGTAACAGTTACAGAATCGGCACTAGTGAAAGTGCGCCCGACTAAGTCGGGATTCAACATCGGATTAGCGAGTCTCGCGGTGTGTTGTTGAAAGCTTGCAACGTGGGCAGAACTTCTTTAATTCAAGACGATCTGGATCGTTACGACGATTCTTCTTTGTGATGTAGTTACGTTCTTTGCACTCTACGCAGGCCATAGTGATCTTTGGGCGTACATCCGCGCTCTTGCTTGCCATAGTGGTGCTCCTTCTTAATTAAG
>WLIM01000072.1 GCA_009702205.1 Actinomycetota bacterium
AGTAGATCCAGCCCAACAAGAATCGCAGCCATTTCACTTCGGTTCATTCGCCTTGGGGCTGTGAGGGTTTGTGGTTCGGAAACAGTTACGTATCCATCTTCGTAATACATATCAATTAGTTCTAGGGGCGTGTAACCCGGAAGTCCACACATATGTATCAACTTCAAATCATCATTGATTTGTTCTTCGCTTACCCCAAAGACTTCTGCGAGTTCTGAAATTGAAATTCCTTGATGTTCTAAGAGATATGGAACAAGGTCCAAAGCGCGTGCCGTACGTTCCAGTGCGGATTCACTCATTTTGACACCTTAGATAGCAACGCAACTAAAGCTTGCGAGAGTGATTTTGGTTCTAGAACTTTAACCGTGGAACCATGCCAAATAAGTTCACGAATGAAACTTGATTCATTCGTGTAGACGAATTCAAAGGTGTCCGATTGTTGCCCTTCTTCGATGAGCTTTCCTCGATTGCGGAGAATAAGCGCCGTATCCTTATCAATCGCTACCTTAGCGATATGTCCAATTTCGTGATCTGATTGCGGAAGGTATTGCCTCGGATTAAAGTCTTTAGGTATCTCAAAAGAATTCTTCTTTTTTGCTGCCGTTATCTCAGATACGATTCTTGAAAGTTTGAATAGTCGAATTTCGTCACGATCCAGATCAAAACCAATTAGATACCAAAAATCATTCCAGAAAAGAATGCGATAAGGATTAACCCTACGCTCCTTGAGGCTCTGGGAATCGTAAGAAAAAGAGATTGCGCAACGATTGCCGATGGCTTTGGTTATCCCATCGAGAAGTATCGAAGGGTTTTCAAATCGATACTTAAGCTTGAAATCTAAATCTAACGAAGCTGGCACACCAAGTGATTGTAACTTTCTGATACCTGACTGCGCATTTGGTGCGAATGCTGAGTCATTCCATAAGTTTGCGGCAATACTGATTATCGCTAACTCTCTAGGAGTGAGGTTCGGCACGGTCAATTCATAGGACTTCTGTGGAATTCGATAACCAGGTTCATCTTCGAAGAAGATATCGAGATCACCTACTTCAATTTCAATACCTAACGAACGAAGGTCATCCTTATCTCGCTCGAACATCCGCTCTTTGGCTTCTTGAGTTCCTTCATAGCCATACACATTCTCAAGAATCTGATTCTTCTTTAAATATCTCTTGGCCGAAAGCAGGGCAAGTGTTAGGTTGATTAACCGTTCCGTTTTGCGATCTGACACGTGAAAACCTTACTGGTTTGGTAGCCTTGGTGCATTAGATAATCCCCTTAATCGCAGATAACCGATATTGGAGAGCCATGTTCGAGTCCAGAAAAGCCTTATTGATAATCGCTCTTGCGGCGAGTGCGTCGCTAACTTCATGCACCTTAGATGGCGGAAGCGCCAAGAAAGCAGGCGCTGTGTCCGAGTCACAGAACACAAATCGAGAGTATCTAGCTGTATCAAATAATGCTGGTTCTGAACCGAAAATTGGTAAGCCTATTGGCAGCGCTCCCACTGAATTGGTATCTAAAGACATAATTGTTGGAAACGGTGCGCAAGTTACAGCGTCTTCGACTTTAACTGTTCAATATGTTTTGATTTCATGGAAAACAGGAGAAGTAATTCAATCATCCTGGTCTGGTCAACCGGCAGTATTCCCACTTAGTGGCGTAATCGCTGGATGGCAACAAGGTATGCCTGGAATGAAAGTTGGCGGTCGTCGCCTATTAGTTATTCCACCAGATTTAGCTTATGGCGCAAATGGTTCAGGCCCTATAGGACCAAACGAAACTCTAGCGTTCGTAGTCGATGTAATTGCTGTTAGCTAAAATATTTTAAGCTTCAGTTTCATTAATTCCGTAAGCACCTTTTGATGGTCTCCGGCGCCTGGCTGGGGCAATAGTTCCTGGGGCTAATCTCCTAGCCATTATCAAAAATGCAGTATGCGCAATCATTCGATGTTGTGGGCGCACTGCCAAACCTTCGTGGTGCCAACCTCGAACTATCGTTTCACTGCTTTCAGGTTCTGTGAAATTTCCACTGCTCTTAATAGCCTCTGCTGTCTGCGATAACTGTGTCGTGGTTGCAACATATGCAATGAATACGCCGCCAGGATCCAAAACCTGGCTTGCCATATCTATGCATTCCCAAGGTGCCAACATATCTAAGACAACTCGGTCATATTTTATTTTATGATCATGATCTTGCACGGCACCTAATTGGAGAGACCAATTTGAAGGAGTCTGACCAAAATATTGGCGGATATTCTTCTCGGCGATTGTTGCAAATTCTTCACGCTTTTCAAACGAATGTACCAGACCGCTATCCCCAACTGCTCTCAAAAGTGATATCGAAAGCGCGCCAGACCCAACACCTGCTTCGAGCACCTTAAGTCCTGGAGCAATATCAGCTACGCCCAAAATCATCGCGGCATCTTTTGGATAAACAATTGTGGCCCCTCGAGGCATAGCAAGAACATAATCAGCCAAAAGTGGTTTGAATGCGAGAAATTTTAGGCCACCAGTCGTTTCTACAACTGTTCCTTCAGACTTCCCAATTACATCATTGTGAACTAACCAACCATTGTGAGTGTGCCACTCTTGATTCAATTGAAGAGTAATTGTGTGCATCTTTCCTTTAGCGTCAGTTAATTGAACACGATCACCAACCTCGAAGATATGTGCTGACATAGAGTTCCTCACTAATTAGCGGTTAATTGGCGTTGAAGTATTTAGCTTCAGGATGATGGACGATAATTGCAGATGTAGATTGTTCGGGATGTAGCTGAAATTCTTCACTTAATTCAACGCCTATTCGTTGTGGTTCCAAAAGTTCACAAAGTTGGGTTTGATCTTCAAGATTAGGACAAGCTGGATAACCAAATGAATATCTGGAACCACGGTAACCCTGATCTAAAATATCTACAATATTTATCGAATCTTCCTTTGCGAAACCAAGCTCTTCCCTAATTCTTCCATGCCAGTGTTCAGCAAGAGCTTCGGTGAGTTGCACCGATAACCCATGAAGTTCAAGGTACTCGCGATACTTGTTGGCTTCGAACAACTTCGCCGTAGCATCACTTACGCTCTGCCCCATCGTGACCACGTGAAAAGCTACGGTATCAAGCTCACCGCTCTCTTTACTGCGGAAAAAATCGCTCAAACAAAGTCTTCGATCTCGAGACTGTCTCGGAAAAGTAAATCTTGTTCGCTCGCTCCCCTTAGCTTCACCTTCGTGGTGCAAAATAATTAAATCATTGCCTTCGCTATAACAAGGGAAATACCCGTAAACAACTGCCGCATTTAACCAACCATTAGCAGCAACGTCATTCAAGAGTGAGCGAAGCCTTGGTCGACCTTCATTTTCGACCATCTCTTCATACTCACCTCGCTTGCCTTGCAATCCCCATTGCCCAACAAAAAGGGCACGTTCATCAAGAGAATTCAAATAACTTGATAACGGAATTCCCTTAATTATCTTTGAGCCATAAAAGGGTGGCTTGGGTAATTCATTTGTCGTAGATACATCCGAGCGATTGGTATCTACGTTAACAGCGCGGTTAGCCCGAGTATTAGGTGTTTTGCGTTCCCGCAGGGGCGGAAGTGAAACCGAAGTATCTCCGCGCTTTATCGCCATCATCGAGTCCATTAGATGCAGACCTTCAAACGCATCCTTTGCATAGCGCACAGTTCCCTCGAAGTTGTTAGCTAAATCTTGTTCCACGAAACTACGAGTTAGGGCTGCTCCGCCAAGAATGATAGGCCATTTATTAGCAAGCCCACGTGTGGAAATTTCTTCTAAATTCTCTTTCATAATAACTGTCGATTTAACCAACAAGCCTGACATGCCAATAACGTCAACTTCAGATTCGTTAGCAGAATCAATTATCTGATTTATGGTCTGCTTAATTCCGATATTCACAACGGTATAACCATTATTAGAAAGAATAATATCCACTAAATTCTTTCCAATATCGTGGACATCTCCCTTTACAGTAGCAAGCAGCATTTTTCCTTTACCGCCATCTTCAATCTTCTCCATATGAGGTTCTAGAAGTGCAACTGCCGTCTTCATAACCTCAGCTGATTGCAGAACAAACGGAAGTTGCATTTGCCCACTACCAAATAGTTCACCAACTGTCTTCATGCCGGCTAAAAGATGTTCATTAATTATTGTCAGAGGCGCAATGCCATTAGACATGGCCTCCTGCAAATCGGCCTCGAGTCCAACTTTTTCGCCATCAATAATTCTGCGTTCTAGTCGCTCAATTAGTGGCAGCGCAGCTAGTTCGGCCGCACGCGTGACCTTAGTTGACTTAGATTCAACACCGTCGAAAAGTTCTAGGAATGTCGAAAGCGGATCGTACGTGCAATTACCTTCGGTATCGAAAGTTCTGCGGTCATAAACCAGATCAAGTGCTACACGCAATTGATCAGCATCTATTCTCGCAATTGGAGTAATTTTTGAGGGATGCACAATTGCAGAATCCAAACCTGCATTCACGGCCTCTGCAAGAAATACCGAGTTCAGAACAATTCGTGCAGCGGGATTCAAACCGAAAGAAACATTAGAGACGCCCAGAGTAGTTTGAACTTTTGGATAGCGACGCTTTAGTTCAGCAATGGCGTTCAGCGTTTCAATTCCATCTCTTCGAGTCTCTTCTTGGCCAGTAGCAATCGGAAAAGTTAGGGTATCTATCAAAATATCATCAGTGGCCATTCCCCAATTGCCAGTTAGATCTTCAATAAGCCTTGTTGCAACTTTTAACTTCCATTCGCAATCTCTCGCTTGCCCCTGCTCATCGATTGTTAGAGCTACAACTGCTGCTCCATGTTCTTGAACGAGTGGCATAATTTTTGCAAATCTAGAATTTGGGCCATCGCCATCTTCGTAATTAACTGAATTTATAACGCTGCGACCACCTAGATGCTCTAGTCCAGCCTTTAACACAGAAGGTTCTGTGGAATCTAAGACGATAGGAAGTGTCGAGCTTGTAGCAAGCCTTGAAGCAAGCTCTTTCATATCTTCAACGCCATTGCGGCCAACATAGTCAACAGAGAGATCCAACATATGTGCACCATCGCGAATTTGATCTCGCGCAATTTCAATACAACTCTGCCAATCTTCTGCGAGCAGCGCATCGCGAAAGGCCTTCGAACCATTTGCATTCGCGCGTTCACCAATCGCCATGTAAGTGCGATCTTGCCTAAATGGCACGAA
>WLIM01000073.1 GCA_009702205.1 Actinomycetota bacterium
ATCCTCGCCCGCACTTACATGAAGCGCCGCAGTCAATTGACCTTCGAGTTTTAGCGCGACATCTAGGAACTTCGAATAATCGGCACGAACGATTACCGTAGTTGGCCCGAAGTGCTCCTCGAGAAGTTCTTTATTCTTGAAAGCATCGGCCCAATCAACAATGAAAACAGTTGGACTTACGCCAAAGCCACCTTCAGTTGCTTTGCCCGCAAATGTTTTTAGCACAGAACTCTTAGCTAATTCCGCAATAGCCGAAGTAAAACGATCGGCAATCCCCTTATTTAGAAGTGGCGCTACTGCGATAGTTGAAAGATAGCTCTCTACTTCTGCTACGAAGACATCACCTTCAACACCAGTTGGAACTATCAAGATTCCTGGCTTTGTGCAGAATTGACCAGACCCTAGAGTCGCAGAATCAATCGCAGCTTTTGCGAGATCTGCTGCTTTCTCACTTAGCGCTTTTGGTGAGAAGAAAACTGGATTCAAGCTTCCCATTTCGGCATAAACCGGAATCGGAACTTCACGCTTTGAACTGATATCCATCAAAATTTTTCCGACTTTTCCAGAACCGGTAAAACCAATTGCTGTTATATCTGGATGGCTTGCAATCCAATGGGTAATTTCTGGATTAACACCTTCGACGAGCGCGAAAACATCGGCTGAGATTCCAACTTTTGCAAGACCGGCAACGACCGCCTTATGCATTTCGCGACAAGTATTTGGATGTGATGGATGAGCTTTAACAACTACTGGACAACCTGCAGCAAGTGCTGATGCGCTATCGCCACCGATTATTGAAAATGCGAATGGGAAATTGCTTGCAGCAAAGATACCTGCAACGCCAAGAGCCTGATTAGATTTTCTAATGTCAGGACGAGGTGCGGGAATCCAATTGGCATCCGGGCGATCAATAATTGCTTGGTAATGCGCGCCAGATTCAACTAACTTAGCAAATTGTTCTAATTGAAAAACAGTTCTAGATAATTCACCAGTCAAACGACCATTTGGCAAAGCAGTTTCGCGCATTGTTATTTCAATTAATTTCTCGCGAGCTGACTCAATTGATTCACCAATTGCACGAAGTGCGGCGGCTCGCTCTTTTGGAGTGGTATTTGCAAAAGTAGATTTAGTTGCGACAGCTTTTGAAATTAGACCAGCAACGTCAGATGCAGACATTTCGGGGATTTGATCCCCAAATGCACTACCGGTTGTCGGGTCAATGGCTTGAAATGTCGATGCAGTCATATGCGAACTCTAGCGCGATAGGGCCAGCACTCGGGAACCGGGCGAGTGATGGGATTCCAATCTGAAAGGATTAAGTATGCGCACAATTTCATTAGCCGAATTCAAACGGGTGCTCCTGGATATTCCGGAGAACCCTCGCGTATTGGCATCAGGAAATTTCGCTACCCCTACAACTCTTTTAACTGCCTTAGATGATGTTATTCCCAAATACACGCTGCATATGTTGAATGCCCAAGCAGGAATTCCTGATCGTGAAGGTGTGACATATGAAAGTGCATTTGTTGGTCCGGCTATGCGAAAGTCGCCTCGCTTAAATTACGTACCTTCTCGCCTTAGTTTATTGCCCGTCCTAATTCGAGATCATCTAATTCCTGATGTGGTCTTAATTCATACTTCATCACGCAGATTCGATACGGTATCCCTTGGTACTGAAGTTAACATTTTGCCTGCTGCAATTGAAACTGTAAGAGCTCGCGGCGGAATAGTTGTGGCTCAAGCTAATAAAAATATGCCTTATACATATGGTGACGCTCAAATTTATGAAAATGAAATAGATTTTCTTATCGAAGTAGATGAGCCACTTTTAGAGCACCATCCAAGACCGCTAACTCCAATTGCAAAAGCAATTGGTTCGAAAATCGCAGAACTTGTTAAAGATTCCTCGACGCTTCAAATGGGAATCGGAGCTGTACCTGATGCTGTGCTTGAACTTTTGCAGAATAGAAGCGGATTACGAGTTTGGACCGAAATGTTTAGTGATGGCGTTTTAAACCTACATAAGGTTGGCGCATTAGATGATGAAGTTCCAATTACTGCATCTTTCGTCTTTGGCTCGCGTGAACTTTATGACTGGCTAAATTTGAATCGTAAAGTACAGATGCTGCGCACCGAAAAAACAAATGATCCAAGCTTGATTGCAAAGCAGGCACGTATGACTTCAGTGAATGCGGCGCTGCAAGTTGATTTGTATGACCAAGCAAATGCTTCAAGAGTTAATGGTGTTATCCACTCGGGTTTTGGTGGCTCGACTGATTTTATTGTTGGCGCCTTGCATTCCCGAGGTGGTCACTCCTTTATTGCACTTCCGTCATGGCATAAGAACACCAATAAATCTACGATTGTTCCGATGATTGAATCTGCGGTTACCAGCTTTCAACATTCATATGTTGTTACTGAAAACGGCGTGGCAAAGTGTTTTGGAAAATCTCAGACTGAGCAAGCGCAGAACATAATAAATTTTGCAGCTCATGTTGATGCTCGTGAAGAACTTTCAATGGCGGCTAAGTCGATGGGACTTTTCTAAACCATTACTTGCGGCGTGCTGTTGTGAATCTAGGTCGATCGGTTAAATCTTTATGTAGCGCAATTGTTTCAAAGTTTGCTGTTAATTCACTAGCAATTAGCGGACCTTGGAGTTCATTATGTTCGATAGCAAAGAGACCGCCTGGTTTTAATAATCTGGCTGCGGCCGCAATAAATTGGTTTGGGGTGCTCATTCCGTTTGCCGGTCCTCCAAATAGCGCTTCAGCAGGTTCAAAATTTAACTCTTGTGGAATTTGCGCGCCATCTGGCAAGTAAGGCGGATTGGCAACAACAACATCACACTTAACACCCTCGAGTGCATCTGATACATCACCTTGTACTACTCGAACATTCACATCGTGCTTTGCAATATTTTTCTGCAACCAGGCAATTGCTTCACTTGATTTTTCAACAGCAACTACATGAACTATCTTTTTTCCAGCTGTTTCAGATGCAATAGATATTGCTATCGCGCCTGAACCTGATCCAAGATCAACAAGACTTACCGGATCGGCAAAGGTATTTAGTTGGTGTAAAACTTCATCAACCAAGCTCTCGGTTTCAGGTCTTGGAATTAAAACACCTGCACCTACTTCATATTCGAGATATCTAAATGGCGCACTTCCAATAATGTATTGGGCAGGTTTTCCAGTTAGCCGTTCGGCAATTGCTTGATTGTAAATTTCGCTAGTTTCAATGGCTTGCTCATCAGTTAGTTCAATAACTCGCCCATGGAGTTCCATACGATTAACACCTAGAGCATGAGCTAATAGAAGTTCGGCTTCAACTGGTGCAATATTTTTCGTAGCAAGTTGGTCTTTACCCAACTTCAAAAGATCTTTAACGATCACCTGATGCCAATTTCGCAGTTTTATCAGCTTCTAGAAGCGCTTCGATAACTGGATCTAAATCACCGTTTAACACCGCATCCAAGTTATTTGATTTGAAGTTAACTCGATGATCACTCAAACGATTCTCTGGGAAGTTATAAGTTCTAATTCGCTCGGATCTATCGACAGTACGGACCTGTGATTTGCGAGCTGCCATAGCTTCGGCATCTGCTTGTTCTTGGGCGTGGGCCAATAAACGCGCACGCAAGATACGCATCGCAGATTCCTTATTTTGTAATTGTGATTTTTCATTCTGACATGAAACAACTACACCAGTTGGAATGTGTGTAATACGCACCGCAGAGTCAGTTGTGTTAACTGATTGGCCGCCTGGGCCGGAAGAGCGATAAACATCGATACGAAGATCTTGTTGACGAATTTCTACATCAACTTCATCTGCTTCAGCCAGGATCAATACGCCTGCTGCTGATGTGTGGATGCGACCTTGTGATTCGGTTTCTGGAACGCGTTGCACGCGATGGACTCCGCCTTCAAACTTTAACTTTGCATATGGTGATTTTCCTGGCTCGGCTACACCTTTTGATTTAACAGCCATTGAAATTTCTTTATATCCACCCATTTCAGAGTCGGCATAATCAATAATTTCTGTCTTCCAACCTTGGCGTTCTGCAAAGCGTTGATACATGCGGAGTAAGTCGCCAGCAAATAGCGCAGATTCATCGCCGCCAGCGCCAGCTTTAATTTCTAAAATAACATCACGATCATCATTAGGGTCACGAGGAAGAAGTAATTCTTCGAGTGCGGTTTCAGTTTCTTGCAACTTAGCTTCGAGTGCCGGAATTTCGGATGCAAATTCTGCATCATCTGCAGCCATCTCTTTACCTGCTGCTAAATCTTCTGTCGCCAACTTCCATGCGCGATATCCCGCGATAACAGGTCCAAGTTGGGCATAACGCTTTCCAAGTTGTCGAGCTTTACCTTGATCCGAGTGAATCGAAGGATCTGCCATTTCTTTCTCTAAAACATCGTATTCCGCTAAAAGCGCATGGACGGATGCAAAGCGATCAGGTGTCATTTCTGTTGCCATTTGCTTCCTCCATTTCTTCGCTAATGCACATAATTAAATATCTAAATCAAATAAAAAAGACCGCAGGTAATCACACGAGGTGAAAACATTGCGGTCTTTTAAGAAAGCTAGTTAGTTGTTGCTGCTCCGAAACGCTTTTCGAACTTGGCTACGCGGCCACCTGTATCGAGAATACGTTGCTTGCCGGTGTAGAACGGATGGCATACTGAACAAACTTCAACATAGATTGAACCTGACTCTTTTGTGCTGCGGGTTGTGAATACTTCACCGCAACCACAAGTTACTTTGGTCTCTACGTAATTTGGATGAATCTCGTTCTTCATGTTTCTTATCTCCTAGGTTTGACTGGATCGGTCGGAAACCGTGAACCAGTGCGAGGTTGAAGGATAGCCCGATGGGGCCACTTTTCTGAAATTACCTGAAATTAACCCTTAATTTCCGTTCGCTGAGGTTCCGCCTTCAGATGTTGTGGTCTTCTGGATTTGCATCAAGAACTCCACGTTGGACTTTGTGCCCTTCATCTTTTCAAGCAGAAGCTCTAGTGCTTGTTGTGGCTCTAGTGCATGAAGCACGCGACGTAGACGCCAAACAATATTTAGCTCTTCAGTTCCCATAAGGATTTCTTCCTTACGAGTACCAGATGCAACAACATCAACTGCAGGGAAAAT
>WLIM01000074.1 GCA_009702205.1 Actinomycetota bacterium
ATCAGCAATCGCGTTATCTATATTCCCGTCATAGATTGGAATTGCCTGGAAATCTGCAAGTTCTTTAGCCTGCGTTAATTCATCTGGGCTCTGGGCATATGGATCTATCGACCAGAAAGATAGATCAAGTGAGGCTGCCAAATCTTTTAACTCATCGAATGAGCAATATCCACTGCTTTTAAAGTTCGAAACTATTTCGGTTAAATCAATTGGAGCTGTGCCCCCAATTGCAGCGCTAGACCATGATGCTTCTAGGAACTCTTCATTAGTTAGAACTAAATCTGCAGCTCGGGATTTCAATCTCGATTGATCGATTGTGACAACTTGAAAGGTTTTAGGAAGAAAATCTAAGAGGTTTTTGAAACTTGGTTTTAGGAGAGCAGCAAGTGATTCCATGCCCTCTACGCAAATTCCTTCACTAATCTTGCCCGCCATTTCAGATAGTTGCGGAAATTCGGCGAGTAAATACTTTGCTTTTTCCTTTACATCATCTGATATCAATAGTTCACGGCCTGGATAAATTATTACTTCATCATTAACATCGGCATAAGTTCGCTGATCTGAGACAAGAAAGAATTGCATCTCATCAATTTCATCGCCAAAGAAATCTATACGAATTGGATGTTCACGATCTGGTGCAAAGAAATCTAAAATTCCACCACGGACTGCAAAATCGCCACGTTTTTCCACCAAGTCAGTTCTGACAAATCCAAAATAACTTAGCCTGGTAGTTAGTTCGGCCATTGAAATTTTCTTACCAACGCTCAGATTTATCAAATCTTCTTGCAAAATATCGCTAACAATTGGTTGAAGTGCGCCCCGAATTGAAGTAACAACAACCTTGACTTGCGAATTGGAGTTGATTTTGTGCAGCGCACTTATCCGAGCGGTGACAGTGTCGCTTTTTGGACTAAGGCGTTCGTGCGGAAGAGTTTCCCAAGCTGGAAAATTAATTATGACATCGCCTAAATAAGATTTGAGTTCATCTGCTAACTCATCTGCAATACGCGATGATGGCGTGACTACCAGAATAGGGCTCTGCGAAGCCGCTTTCGCAATTAACAACGATCGAAGCGGAGTTATACAAATTAACGATTGGCCGCTTTGGGGAGTTGGGGTAGTTGCCCCTTGGAAATTGCTAAGTAGATCCAACTTCCACCTCCTCGTATCCCGTTATCAACGCCAAAAGCCCCACATCCAATATGGATGGGGGTAACTGACGGAAATTATATTCAATTATTTAATTGGATTCGACCACTGCTAAAGACCTGTAATGATTAGCCAGTGAGCGAGCAGACAACGCAATTCCAGGCTGATGATGCCGGGCTACGTAGTGATGTCCGCCGACTCGGTGAATTACTTGGAGAGTCATTAGTTCGCCAAGAAGGCAGCGAATTACTTGAACTAGTTGAAAAGGTCAGAAAAGAAGTCCGCGAAGGTGGCGGGGAAGAAATTCTTTCAAAATTATCTGTTGATCAAAGCGTGCAATTAGTTCGGGCATTTAGCAACTATTTCAATTTAGCAAATGTTGCAGAACAAGTTCACCGTGCGAAAGTTTTAGCTGATGAACGTAACAGTGGTGGTTCGTGGCTTACACGCGCTGTTGATCACATTCTTAAAGTTCAAAGCGAAACTAAAGAATTTACAACGGCAGATATTCAGGGCTGGATAGATAATTTCTCGGTTCGCCCAGTTTTTACTGCGCATCCAACTGAGGCTGCACGTCGTTCTGTCTTGAGCAAGATGAATTCAATTGCAGATTTACTTGACCAACCAGCTACTTCAAGGCGCGATCGTAGACTTGCAGAAACTATTGACTTGCTTTGGGAGACGGATGAACTTCGTTTAGGTCGACCAGAACCGTTGGATGAAGCAACAAATGCCCTTTATTACTTGGATGATCTCTTTAAGTTAACTATTCCAGAAGTTCTAGATGACTTTGCACATGAATTAAAGCGATTAGGCGTAAACGTTTCGCCAACTTCTCGTCCACTTAGTTTTGGAACTTGGATTGGTGGCGATCGCGACGGCAATCCAAACATCACAGCAAGTGTCACAACTGCGGCAATCACACTTCAAACCGGTCACTTCATTCGCGCTATGTCTGGTGCACTGGATCAATTGCGACAAGCACTTTCAGTTTCGACAAGAATTTCTGGTACAACTCCAGAACTCGAAGCATCTGTTGTTAAGGATTTGGAATTACTTCCAGAAATTGAAGATCGCTTCCGCAGATTAAACGTTGAAGAACCGTACCGATTAAAGGCGACTGCAATTCGCCACAGATTGATTCTTACTCAACGCCGACATGCAGTTGGCGGGCCACATGTTTCTGGCCGAGATTATGAAAGCACAGCGCAACTTCTAGCTGATTTGAATTTGATGCGAGATTCTTTGCTTGCAAATCGTGGTGAACTAATTGCAACAGGTCTATTAGAACGCATTATTCGCACCGTTTCTAGCTTTGGTCTCACACATGCAACCATGGATATCCGTGAACATTCCGATGCCCATCACCATGCTCTGGCCCAAATTGAAAGTGTCGGCCTTGAGAATTTACAAGATCTAGATGAAAGCGCACGCAAAACTTTCGATACCTTTATTGCAATTCGTGATTTGATAGCAAAATTTGGCCCAGAAGTTATCGAGACTTACATAATTTCAATGACTAAGTCTCATAAAGATGTTCTTGCCGCCGTAGAGCTTTCGCGAATTACTGGACTTTATGGCCACGTAGGTTTTGCTCCTCTGCTGGAAACAGTGGCGGAACTTCAGGCAGCAGACACAATTTTGGATAATTTGTTGGGTGATGCAAGTTATCGCGAACTTGTGAAGATGCGCGGAAATATTCAAGAAGTTATGTTGGGATATTCCGATTCAAACAAAGATGCCGGTATTGCAACTTCGCAATGGGAAATTCATAAAGCGCAACGCAAATTACGTGATATCGCAATTAAGCATGGCGTAACTCTTCGCTTGTTCCATGGTCGTGGTGGTTCTGTAGGCCGCGGTGGTGGCCCAACATATGACGCACTTATTGCACTTCCTTGGGGATCTATAGACGGTCAAATAAAAATGACTGAACAAGGAGAAGTAATCAGCGATAAGTATGCGCTGCCATCACTTGCGCGAGAGAATGTTGAACTTGCACTTGCTGCTGCGCTAGAAGCAACAGTTTTAAATCGAGCACCTCGCCAATCACCAGAGTCACTTGCAAACTGGGGATCTTGCATGGATGCAATTAGCGAGAACGCCTTTAGGACTTATCGAAAATTAATTGAGCATCCAGATTTGCCGGCATATTTCTACTCTTCGACTCCAGTTGAACAATTAGGTGAAATGTTCTTAGGTTCTAGGCCATCCCGCAGACCCGATGCAGCAGGTGGACTTACTTCACTTCGCGCAATTCCATGGGTATTTGGTTGGACGCAATCACGACAGATTGTGCCTGGTTGGTTCGGTGTTGGCTCTGGTTTAAAGGCAGCCCGTGAAAGTGGCAAGGGCGATGTAATTGCAGAAATGTTAAATGATTGGCACTTCTTCCGCACCTTCATAAGTAACGTTGAAATGACAATGGCTAAGACAGATTTAGCGATGGCTAGAAAATATGTAAAGACCCTTGTCGATCCATCACTTCACCATTTCCTCGAAACTATTGAGGCCGAATTTGAATTAACTAAGGCAGAGCTACTTTTAATTACAAAGAAGTCTGAATTACTTGGGGATCAACCAATTCTTGCTCGTACTCTTCAAGTTCGAGATGCTTATTTAGCGCCGCTGCATCTACTGCAAATTACGCTGCTGAATAAAGTTAGAAATGATGAAAATATTGATCCGCTAATTCGCCGGGCGCTACTATTAACAATAAATGGAGTTGCTGCGGGGCTTCGAAATACTGGCTGATTTACTTATTAAATTCTTGCTGGGCAAAATCCAAGCCCTTTTCAATTAACTTTTCGATAGCAAGTGCGCCTCTAGCAATGAAATCTTGAAGTTCTTTCTTCTCTGGTTGGCTAAATGGTTTCAAGACATAATCTGCTGGATCAATTGGGGCTTGTGGTCGACCGATTCCCATGCGCAATCTGAAGTAATCCGGTGATGCGAAATTAGTTGTTAGTGATTTCAATCCGTTGTGGCCATTGTCGCCGCCACCTTGCTTGATGCGAATTGTGTTGAAATCAATATCTAGCTCGTCGTGAATAACGATCAAATTCTTTGGTGAGACTTTATAAAAGTCAGCAAGAGCTTTAGTTGGGCCACCGCTCTCATTCATATATCCAAGCGTTTTAGCTAGTACAACTGGGTGACCTGCTACGCGAATATCCGCGATTTGAGTTTTAGATTTGTGGTTAGAAAATTTCAAACCAGAGGCCAGATAGTCGATAACCATCTGGCCTATGTTGTGACGAGTAGTTGAGTATTGATCGCCAGTGTTCCCGAGACCGAGAACTAACCAGCGATCATCATTCATTTTTTATATCTTAATTACTCTTTTGGAGCGTCGCCAGCAGGTGCAGCATCGCCAGCAGGTGCAGCGCTATCAGCTGCGGCAACTGGAGTTTCTTCAACTGCAGTTGAACGCTCTGAAAGGTGAATAACTGGCATTTGTGGATCTGAAACCAGTGTTACACCAGCAGGAAGAATTACATCTGATGCATAACGTGATTGACCAGCCATCAAGCCATCCATGTTCAATTCTAGGAATTGTGGAATAGATGTTGCTTCAGCTTCAACTTCAACTGTGTTGTGCATGTGTTCAAGAATTCCATCAACATCGTGCTTACCTGTTGTGTGTACTGGAACTTCAACTTTAACGCGCTCACCGCGACGAACAATTACCAAGTCGATGTGTGCAAGAACGCCAGTTAGCGGATTGCGAGTAACAGACTTTGGAAGTGTTAGTTCAGTCTTGCCATCGAAAACGATGTCTAGAAGAACGTTTGCACTCTTTAGCGCTGCGCCAAGTTCGCGAAGTGGAAGAGCAACGTGTTGAGGTGTTTCACCGTGACCATAGATAACTGCTGGAACATTGCCAGCACGGCGATCGCGAC